>JAAYQA010000085.1 GCA_012519495.1 Tissierellia bacterium
ACCAAAATCCTCAACGGCTATATCGACAAAATGCAGGCGAACGGATACGACTTTGTTCAACCCCGGGACGTCTTCCCATAGCGACAAGAAAAAATGACCGGCCTGAACCCGGTCATTTCTTTTTTGGTTTGAACTGAAAGGTTTTATGATCGATCGCATTGGCGTCAAAGTCGACCATGCGAAACCAGATCCCGAGTATCGGACCTAAAAATAGAAAAATGAGTATCGTCCCGATCCCTAAGGAACCGCCGAGAAGAAAACCGAAAAGAGCCGCACTGCCTTCAATGAGTATGCGCGTAACAGATACCGGCCAGCCGGTTCGGCGCATAACGGTCAGCATCAGCCCGTCGCGTGGCCCTGCGCCGTAGCCTGCGCCGATATAGAGCCAGGATGCCACCGCAATAATCACCATGCCCATAAAAAACAGGAAAAAACGGTACAGCAGACTCGGATGATAGGGGAAGAGTTCATTTTGCAGGAAAACATCCATAAGAAACCCGATCAGCCATACATTAAGAATCGTACCGATACCCAAAGGCTCGCGAAAAAAAGCAACGATGATTAATAGAACAACGCCGACGGCAATGGACGCCTGGCCAATGGTAATGCCTATGCGTCCGGACAGGCCCATATGAAAACTGTCCCAGGGGGCAAGACCCAAAGCGGGTACGACCGTACAGGTAATGCCTACAGAAAATAAAAACAGCCCGACGACAAGACGGGCTACCGTACGCAGGGTTTCCGATTGCAACTGATCACCTCTTTCTATGACTAAGTGTAACATATTGCATCTTGTTTCGAAATACCCGGCCGCGCGTGCTATAATGGTTGCGGATAAATACTTTCTATTGGGAGGGAATATGGTTAACTTCTTTCGTTTAAAGGAAAACAACACAACGGTTTCCACGGAAGTGATCGCGGGAGTAACTACTTTTTTCACCATGTCTTACATTATTTTTGTTAATCCGCTGATTCTTTCGCAAACCGGCATGCCCTGGGGCGCCGTGTATCTGGCAACCATACTGGCGGCCATGGTCGGTACGCTGGTCATGGGCCTGTTTGCCAATGTGCCGTATGCACAGGCAGCCGGCATGGGACTGAACGCATTCTTTACCTACACCGTCGTATTCGGCCTGGGCTTCAGCTGGCAGCAGGCGCTGGGCATGGTGTTTCTGTGCGGGGTGGTCAACATCCTTATCACCGTAACCCGCGTGCGCAAAATGATTATTCTGGCGATCCCGGTTTCTTTGCAAAATGCCATCTCCGGCGGTATCGGGTTGTTCATTGCCTATATCGGCTTGAAAAACGGCGGCTTCCTGCAGTTTCTGGCCGACCCCGGTACGTATCTGCAGCTGGATTCGGGCACGGTCATCGCCAACAGTTCGATCGTGCCGGAACTGGTGCCGATGAACAATGCAGGCGTGCTGCTGGCTTTGTTCGGACTCATCCTCACTGTCATCCTGCTGGTGCGAAAAGTCAAAGGGGCGCTGCTCCTGGGGATCGTCATAACAACCATGGCAGGCATCCCGATGGGTGTCGTCGACCTGTCGCAGATTTCCAGCGGAATTGGCGTCGGACAGGCCTTTTCGGAATTAGGCACCACCTTTGGCGCCGCACTCGGACGGGAGGGCCTGCTCTCTTTATTTACCGATACAACCAAACTGCCCACGGTACTGATTACGATCTTTGCCTTCAGCCTGACCGATACCTTCGACACGATCGGCACCTTTATCGGAACCGGCCGTCGCTCGGGAATCTTCAGCGAAGAAGACGAACGACGGATGATGGAGAGCACCGGATTCAAGTCGAAAATGGATAAGGCGCTCTTCGCCGATGCCATTGCGACCTCGATCGGGGCCATCCTGGGTACATCCAATGTAACCACCTATGTGGAGTCGGCTGCAGGGATCAGCGTGGGTGGCCGCACGGGTTTAACCTCGGTTGTCGTGGCGGCCCTGTTCGGACTCGCAATCTTCCTGGCACCGATCGCACAGCTGGTTCCCGCACAGGCAACCAGCGCTGCCCTGATCGCCGTAGGGATTATGATGCTCGCTGCGTTTAAAGATATCGAATGGACGGATATGGACGTGGCCATCCCCTCGTTTTTTGCCAGTATCTTCATGTGCCTGGCGTACAGTATCTCTACAGGTATTGCTACCGGCTTTATTTTCTACCTCATTGTGAAAGCCGTGAAAGGACAGTTCAAAGAGGTGCACCCGATCGTAACCGGGGCCTCGCTCTTATTTGTGCTGAACTTTGTTTTGTCGGCCGTATTTTAGGAAATAGCCCCGCAAAGTGACAAAATCGTCACGTTGCGGGGCTTTTTTTATGGTAGAGTGAAACTATGAAACGAATCCTGTTTGTAGAAGACGACCCGACCATACGCATGGCACTCAGCTATTCCCTCCGGCAGGAAGGGTATGAGGTAATCACAGCCGAAACCTTCCGGGAAGCCTGTGCGCAATTGACCCAATCGTTCGACCTCGTTCTTCTGGATCTGTCCTTGCCGGACGGCAGCGGCTACGATATCTGCCGGAAACTGCAGAATACCACCACCCCGATCCTCATTCTGTCTGCGATAGACGATGAGGCCAATGTCGTGATGGGGCTGGAACTCGGCGCGGTCGACTATGTCACTAAACCCTTTCGTTTGCGGGAACTGCTGACCCGGATCGCGGGTATTTTGCGCCGGGCGGGCGGGAAAGAAGATGCGGTTTCGTACCGTCTGGGCAATGTGTATATCGATGCGCTGAAAATGAAAGTATGGGTCGATGAAAAAGAAGTGTCTCTTACGGCACTGGAATACCGGCTGCTCTTGTTGTTTCTGCAGCATCCTGGCCAGGTGCTTACCCGCCGAATGATACTGGAGCGTTTGTGGGATGTGGACGGCCGTTTTATCAATGACAATACACTGACCGTGTATATCAAACGGATCCGGGACAAAATCGGTGACCCGAATGGCGAGCGGATCCGAACCGTACGCGGGCAGGGTTACGCGGCGGAGGTGTAAGGTGAAAATTGCATTGCTCACAGCCGGTGTTTGCACCGGTCTTTTTTCCTGTCTGTTTTTCTATGGGCACAATAAGCGGTGCAGAAAGTAAAGGCGCTGTCGGAAAACATCCGCCGCGCCTTAAGTGGAGACTATCGCCTGAACCCGGCGGACTACGAGAAAGGCGAACTGTCGGCCTTGTCGGCGGATCTATACAAGCTGACGGTGCGTATGCGCGAACAGCAAGAAAAATTATTGCAGGACAAGCGGTTTTTGGCGGATTCTCTCTCCGATATTTCGCATCAATTAAAAACACCGATTACTTCTATGAGTATGCTAGCCGATCTTTTGCAACAGGATTTGCCGGAACAAAAGAGAAAAGAATTTACCGAAAGTCTCAACTTGCAATTGGATCGATTACAGTGGCTGGTAAAACGGTTTTGCTTCTTTCCCGCTTGGATGCGGAAACGGTTTTGTATCATCCGAGAAAAACGAGCTACAGGGATATCGTCGCACGCAGTTTGTACAGAAATTGCAAGCCCCGCTGAGGAAGCGGGGCTTGCTGTGGTATAATTTCTGCAAAAGGAGTGAGGCATTTGACACCGACAAGACAAGAGGCATTGGCCTTATGGAAACAATACAATGAATCGGAGAGTCTGTTTGCCCATGCGTTGTCTGTGGAAGCGGTCATGCGGCATTTTGCCGGCATCTACGCGCCGGATGAAGTGGAGCGCTGGGGTGTGATTGGGCTGATTCACGATCTGGATTATGAAAAATACCCACAGGAACACTGCCGGATGACAGAGAAAATTCTGCAGGAAAACGGCTGGCCCGAGAAGGACATCCGTGCCGTGCTTTCACACGGTTACGGTTTGTGCACCGATGTGGAACCGGTGGAAGATATCGAAAAAGTGCTTTACACGATCGATGAACTGACGGGCCTGGTGGCGGCGACCGCTTTGATGCGTCCCAGCAAATCCGTTTTGGATCTGGAACCGAAGTCGGTCAAGAAAAAATGGAAGCAAAAGGGATTTGCAGCCGGCGTGGACCGCGAGATCATTGCAAAGGGCGCAGAACGCCTGGGCATGTCTATCGATGATGTGATTCGGGAGACGATATTGGGTATGCGTACGGTGGCGGAAGAAATCGGACTAAAAGGAAATACAGAGGCATAAGGGAGACGGAAATGACAGATGTAAGACTGCGCTTTGCACCCAGCCCCACCGGCTATTTGCATATCGGCGGGCTGCGCACCGCGCTATACAATTATTTATACGCAAAACAAAACGGGGGTGACTTTCTCCTTCGGATTGAAGACACCGACCGCACGCGCTTTGTGGAAGGGGCCATCGAAAATCTGCTTGAGGCGTTGCAATGGGCAGGCCTGCATGTGGATGAAGGTGTAAAAATGACAGACGGCCGCATTGTGCAGGCCGGTGCGCATGCGCCTTATATTCAAAGCGAGCGCGTATCCATGCGGATTTATGACGACATTGCCGACAAATTGCTGGAAGAAGGCCATGCGTATCCGTGCTTTTGCACCAAGGAACGCCTGGATACTTTGCGTGCGCAGCAAAAAGCCGACGGCAAAGTGCCCCGCTACGACGGCCTGTGCCGCGGAATCAGCCCGGAGGATGCAAAAGCACGCATCGAAGCCGGCGAAGAGTATGTCCTGCGCATGAAGCTGCCGGCAAAGACCCATATTGTGTTTGACGATCTGATCCGCGGGCATATGGATATTGCAACCGAAGACATGGACGATCAGGTACTGATCAAATCGGACGGTTTTCCCACGTATCATCTTGCCGTGGTTGTCGATGACCATGCCATGGGAATCACCCATGTAGTCAGAGGGGAAGAGTGGTTGCCTTCCACACCGAAACATGTGCTCCTTTACGATATGCTCGGCTGGGAAAAACCCGTCTTTGTACATTTGCCGACCGTACTCAATAAAGACCACAAGAAGTTGTCCAAACGAAACGACGATGTTGCCGTGGAGGACTTCCGGGCGCAAGGGTATTTGCCGGAAGGGCTGATCAACTACCTGGCTCTGGTGGGCTGGTCGCCGGAAGACAATCAGGAGATCTTTACCATGGATGAGCTGATTGAGGCGTTTGACTTTACCCGTGTGTCTTCCAGCGGCGGGATTTTTGACCGCGACAAGTTGAACTGGGTCAACGCGCAGCATATCAAACAAAAGTCCGACGAGGAACTGGCCGCGCTGCTGCAGCCTTATCTGAAAGAAGCCGGTCGGATTGACGACGAAACGGACCCTGCCTGGCTCATGCTACTGGCGGCAACGTTTAAAGAAAATCTCCACACCCTGCAGGATATTGTCGAAGAGTCGGCTATGGTCTTTGCGGATACGGTGGATACGGTGGAACCGGAAGCGGAGGAATACCTACAGAGCGAGCAGGCACCGGTACTGGCCAAAGCAATGCATGAGGCCATCGGTTCGGTAGAGGACTTTGCAGAGGAAGCAAAAACCCTGATGAAGCGCGTACAAAAAGAAACCGGCATAAAAGGCAAGCCGCTGTTTATGACCATGCGCTCTTTGTTGACGGGATCGGTCCACGGACCGGATCTGAATCAGCTGCTTTTGCTTTTAGGACCCGACAAGCTGCAACGCCGCCTGCAGGCATATCTGTAAACAAGGGATGCATCCCTTTTCGTATAAAACAGAACAGAAAGGAGCGGACATGCAAGTTTTTAATACGCTGACCCGTAAAAAAGAGGAATTTGTACCCGTAGAAAAGAATGTGGCAAAAATCTATGTGTGCGGCCCGACGGTCTACAACTATATTCATATTGGCAATGCAAGGCCTCTGGTCGTGTTTGACACGCTGCGACGCTTTCTCCTGTACAAGGGGATGGATGTCCGCTATGTGCAAAACTACACGGACATCGACGACAAGATTATCAATAAAGCCAAAGAAGAAAACACCGGTATCGGCGAGATAACCAACAAATATATCCGTGCATATGAAGAGGATGCACGCGATCTGAACGTGCTGGAAGACCATACCCGGCATCCGCGGGCAACCGAACACATACAGGATATGGTTGCGTTTATCGACGGGCTGGTGCAGATGGATGCGGCCTATGAAACAGACGGCGATGTGTATTTTGATGTATCGAAGGCAAAAAACTACGGCCGGCTTTCCAAAAAAGACATCGAAGATTTACAAAGCGGTGCGCGGGTGGATGTAAATGTAAAAAAACGCAATCCCCTGGATTTTGCCCTGTGGAAAGCGCGCAAAGAAGAGAGCGAACCCGCGTGGGAGAGCCCCTGGGGTATGGGGCGGCCCGGCTGGCATATCGAATGCTCGGTGATGTCCAAAACCCTCCTGGGGGAGACCATCGACATTCACGCCGGCGGTGCTGACCTGCAGTTTCCGCATCATGAAAATGAAATCGCCCAGTCGGAAACCCTGACCGGACAAACCTTCGCCAAATACTGGATGCACAATGCCATGATCACCATGGAAGATGTAAAAATGAGCAAGTCGCTCGGCAATATCCGCACGGTTCGGGAACTCAAACAGGAGTATGATCCTGAAGCGCTGCGCTTTTGGCTCTTGTCGGCCCATTATCGCAGCCCGATCAATTTTTCGGCCGATGCGATGCAGCAATCCCTAAACGGGCTGGAGCGGCTGTATACGGCAAAAAACCGCCTGAACCGCTTACTGGAACAAGCAGAGGACACCGGTGAAAAGAGCCTGGAGACCGAACGGTTTCTGCAGGCCTTCGACGAAGCAATGGAAGACGATCTGAACACCGCCGATGCGATCAGCGTGCTGTTTAATCTGGTGCGCCATACCAATCAGCATCTGGACGAATCGTCTGCGCGGGAAGATGTACGCGCGGCGGCGGATGCGCTGCAAACCATGGCCGGCGTACTGGGCATTCTCTACAAGGAAGAAACCAAAGACCTGGATGAAGAGATAAAAGAACAAATCCGCCTGCGTGAAGAAGCCAGAAAAAACCGGGACTTTGCCACGGCCGACCGCATCCGCGATGAACTCTCCGCCCGGGGAATCCGCTTAAAAGACACTCCGTCGGGCGTTGTCTGGGAGAAAGAATAATGCGCGTAGACCTTCTGAGCCATACCCCCGACGGGGAGAAGCTCATCGCGGCAGCAGCAAAGCTATGCTATTCCAAGTCCGGTGTGGCGGATCTTCTGGAGGATATGACAGACGATGCCGCTTCCGGTTTTTTGTCCATGCTGACAGAAATCGGCCATGTGTCGCCCGTTGAACATGTCACCCTGACTTTCGGGGTGGAAGGGGTGTCGCGTTCTTTGACCCATCAGCTGGTCAGACACCGCCTGGCCAGTTATTCCCAGCAGTCGCAGCGGTATGTGAAGCTGGACGCATTTGAATATATCGTGCCGCCGGCAATCATAGAAGACCCCGACCTGGCAGATATTTTTACCCGGAGCATGCAGGAACAGCAAGCGGCTTATGACCAATTGGTGGAAGGCCTTTTGCCGAAAAACACACAAAAATATCTGCAACGCGGGTTTTCCGAAAAGGAAGCAAAAGCGCGCGCGGAAAAAGACAGTCTGGAAGATGCGCGCTATGTATTTCCCAATGCCTGTGAAACCAAAATTATTTTTACGATGAATGTACGGTCGCTTCTGCATTTTATTACTCTCAGAACCTGCAATCGTGCGCAGTGGGAGATCCGGGGCCTGGCATTGGAAGTGCACCGCCTGGCCGCCGAAGCGTTTCCGGTTTTGTTTCAGAATGCAGGACCGCGCTGCTTGCACGGCCCCTGTCCGGAAGGCCGCATGAGCTGCGGCAGACAGGAAGAAGTCCGCGCGTTTTTTGCCGAACGGAGACAAGCGCATGCGTGAGATCGTAAGCGGCCGAAAACCCGTGCTGGAAGCGCTTCGGTCCGAACGCGGGGTTGAAAAGCTGTATATCAAAAAAGGAGAACTTACAGGATCCATTCACGCCGTGTTTGCCCTGGCCAAAGAAAAGCGCGTCCCGGTACAGTACTGCGATCAGCGCCGGCTGGATGAACTGGCGGAAGGCGGGCTGCATCAGGGGGTGGCGGCTTTGCTGGCCACGGTTGCATACAAGGATGTGGCCGATTTGCTGCGCATTGCCAAAGAACGGAACGAAGCGCCCTTTTTGCTGATCCTGGACGGCATACTGGACCCGCACAATTACGGGGCCATGCTCCGAACCGCCGAAGTCTGCGGCTGTCACGGCGTGATTGTACCGCGACGCAATATGGCGCCGATGACACAGGTTGTGCACAAGGCAAGCGCAGGGGCGACTCATCACATCGCGATTGCGCAGGTGACCAATCTGACCGACACCGTCAAGCGGCTGAAAGAAAAGAACATCTGGGTGTACGGGGCCGATCTGGACGGCGCAAATTATACCGACACCGACTTAACCGGTGCAGTGGCGCTTGTCATCGGATCGGAGGGGGAAGGCATCGGCCATGGGCTGAAAAAGCATCTGGACGGCATCCTCACCCTGCCGGTACGTGGCCGCGTGGACTCGCTCAATGCGTCCAATGCCTGCGCGGTGCTTTTGTATGAAGTGCTGAGGCAGAATCGTGCGAAAAAATGAGTTCCATGTTTTCGCCGACGGTTACAATATACTGCACAGCTGGCCCGCCTACGGGGTCTATCTGGAAGAGAATCTGGAAGTGGCGCGCAATGCGCTGATCGAACAGATGGCGGAGTACAGAAGTTTGAGCAGAAACCGTATCACATTGGTTTTTGATGCCCACAAAGTAAAAGGACAGCCCCAGCGGACCGAACACTACAAAGGGGTAGAGATCATTTACACCAAACCTCTGGAAACGGCCGATCTGTATATTGAACGCCAGTTGCGCGACAAACCTGCCAACTACCGCGTGATCGTTGTGTCCAACGACAGCATGATTCAGCAGATTATTCTGGGCCGCGGCGGGATACGCACCACGGTACAGGAGTTTATGACCACACTGGAAGACCATAAGAATCTGCTGCGCCGCTCGGCCAAACGCAGAGAGACCGTAAAGACAACCTATCTGGTTTCCATGGAAGATCTGCTGGATGATTTGGAGCAGTCATAAAAAGAAAACCCGTGCGCCATTTGGCACACGGGTTTTTTGGAGCCCTTGACCGGACTTGAACCGGTGACTTCTTGCTTACCATGCAAGTACTCTACCTGCTGAGTTACAAGGGCGCGTCTTCACCTATGATAAAGGAAGTTCGCGCCGATGTCAACAAGAATTTACACGGAGTTTACGATACGAAGTTTTCTTTCAGATATTGAATGATATCGCCTGACTCGTACAGGGGTTCTCCGTCGATCAGAAGCATCGGGACCTGGTCCTTTCCGCCTTTTTCCAACAGTTCGGCCTGTGCGCCGGGGTCTTTTTTGATATCGCGGATTTCAATGCCTTCGATATGGTATTTGTCGATTACGCGCAAAACTTTTTTGCAAAAAGGACAAATCTCTTTCAGATACAGAATGTGTTTTTTCATTGGTTCGTATTTCCTCCTTCCTAATCAAACGGGTTTACACAGCTAAACCCACTCTGCTATTGTATACCCAAACGAAACTTGTTTCCATTCGGGGGCTGCGTTATACTGATTGTAAGTTCTTTTTAGGAGAGATTATGCGCAAATTACTGCTATTGCTTACATCCGTATTCCTTTTGGCCGGCTGTCTGCGGGCCAATCCGTTTACAGAAGACGAAAAACGAAATGTGGAATCGGATACAGAAACCGTCATCGCCGACGGAACATCAGAACCCGCTGCCACGCAGGATGCAAACGAACAGACAGAGCCTGCAGAAACCTCGGAAGAAACCGAAACCCTTCCGGAGGCGGACCCTGCATCCATCGACTTGTCCTATGAACCGTCCGAAGGTGGAAGGATAATGATTCTGATGTATCACAATATCGGACCGGAAGAAGAGGAGTGGACGCGTACGCCCGATAAATTCCGGGAAGATCTGCAGATTCTTTACGATAAAGGGTATCGCCCCATCAAGCTGACCGATTATGCCCGGGGGCATATCGATGTGCCGGCCGGCATGACGCCGTATGTGATTACCTTTGACGATGCGCGGGAGAATAACTTCCGCTATCTGGAAGACGGCCGTATCGACCCGGACTGCGCCGTCGGCGTACTGATGGACTTTGCCGAAACCCATGAGGGTTTCTTTCCGCACGCAAGCTTTTTTGTAAACGGGGACATCCCGTTTCGCGTCGAAGGGGAAGAGGAACAAAAGGTGGCCTTTCTTTTGGAAAACGGAATGGATATCGGCAATCACACAGTCGGACACGAAGACTTCAGTGATTTGACGGCAGAGGAGCTGCAGGAGACGATCGGACGCCAGGCCGCTTATCTGGACTCGCTTACGCCGGATGATTACGAGATCAACACCATTGCTTTGCCTTTTGGCAGCCGGCCCGACGATGACAGCCTCACGCCGTATCTGAAAGACGGCAGCTACGACGGTTTTTCTTATCATCATATCGCGATTCTGAATGTGGGCTGGGACCCGGCCTATTCGCCTTTCCATACGAAATTTGATGCGGAATACATCCCGCGCATCCGCGCCAGTGAGATGCATGTTGATGAGGTTGGAATCCGAAACTGGATCGATTATTTTGACAACAATCCGGAGGAACGCTATATTTCCGACGGCGATCCGCGGATTGTATCTGCGCCGGCAGACTGGGAAGAGGTCATGCAGGTGCCGGAAGGATTGGTTCTGAATTTATACGAATTGGCGGAATAAAGAAAACGGCATAAAAACACGCTCTCGTCTTGACGTAGAGCGTGGTTTTTGTTATCCTAAAATGTATGAAACTTTACTATGGGGTTGTATGCAGAAAATTTCTCTGAAACCATATTACCATAGTTCGTGGAAATAGAAAAGAGGGGCTCAATATTGTTCAAGCGCAAGGGGAGTGGTGTTGTTCATGGTGCATGACGTATATTACGGAAAGAGACGCAGAAAGAGCTATTCAAGGATTCCGGAAGTGTTGGAGCTTCCGGATTTAATCGCGGTTCAGAAGAAATCCTACGAATGGTTCATAACAGAAGGCCTGCGGGATGTGTTCGACGATATCTCGCCGATTATCGACTATTCAGATACCATGAGCCTCGAGTTTGTGGACTACTATCTGGAAGACAATCCGAAGTATTCCGAACAGGAAGCAAAAGAACGGGACGGAAACTATGCAACACCGTTAAAGATTAAAGCGCGACTGATCAACAAAGAAACCTTTGAGGTAAAAGAACAGGAAGTATTCATGGGGGACTTCCCCCTGATGACGGAAAAGGGAACCTTCATTATCAACGGAGCCGAACGGGTTATCGTAAACCAGCTGGTGCGCAGCCCGGGGCCTTATTATCATGACGAAATCGACAAGTCGGGAAACCGGCTGTTTTCTGCTACCATTATTCCCAATCGCGGTGCGTGGATCGAATACGACTCCGACTCCAATGGCGTTGTGAATGTGCGGATTGACCGCACGCGAAAACTGCCCGCCACGACTCTGGTGCGTGCCCTCCTTCTGGAAACCGACGAGGATATGCGCGATGTATTGGGAGACAGCAAGTATCTGAACGCTACTTTGGAAAAAGAAGTCTCCCGTACGCGGGAAGAAGCCCTCATAGAGATTTACAAAAAACTGAAACCCGGTGACCCGGCGGCTTTGGAGAGTGCCATTCCGCTGATCAACAATCTGCTGTTTGACCCCAAACGCTACGACCTGGCGCGGGTGGGCCGGTATAAATTCAATAAAAAACTGTCGGTTTGCACCCGAATCACCGGCCATACCAGCGCCGATGACATTGTGGACCGCCGCACGGGAGAACTCTTGTGTGAACAGGGCGAAGTCATCACGCGGGAAACCGCCCAGGCGATTGAAGATGCCGGTGTCAATCTGGTTGTTCTGCAGGTAGGCGAAGAACGCGTGCATGTGGTGGGCAATGAATTTGTGCGCCTGGAAGCCTTCGACCTGCCGTTTGACGGCCGGGCCCTCGGCTTGAGCGAGAAAGTCTTCTATCCGGAAATGCGCGCCCTGCTGGATGAACACGAAGGCACCGACAAAGAACTGGAACAAAAAGTGAAAGAGCATGTGCGTGCACTTTCGCCCCGTCATATTACCAAATCCGATATTTTAGCCACGGTCAGCTATGAGCTGAATCTGTTCTACGGGATCGGCAATGTGGACGATATCGACCATTTGGGCAACCGTCGCGTGCGTTCGGTGGGAGAGCTTCTGCAAAACCAGTTCCGTATCGGCATGAGCCGGATGGAACGGGTGGTAAAAGAGCGCATGTCCACGCAGGACTCCACGCAGGCGCAGCCGACAAGCCTCATTAATATCCGACCGGTATCCGCGGCGATAAAAGAATTTTTCGGTTCGTCGCAGCTGTCGCAGTTTATGGATCAGACCAATCCGTTGTCGGAGCTGACCCATAAAAGAAGAATGTCGGCGCTCGGACCGGGCGGTCTCTCCCGTGACCGGGCGGGTTACGAGGTACGGGACGTGCACCATTCGCACTATGGCCGTATCTGCCCTATTGAAACGCCGGAAGGTCCCAATATCGGGCTGATCACCTCCATGACGACCTATTCCCGTATCAACGAATACGGCTTCATTGAAACCCCGTTTCGCGTCATGGACAAAGAGAATCTGCGTGTAACCAACAATATAGAATATTTAACCGCCGACGAAGAGGACCATTTCGTGGTCGCCCAGGCGAACGAACCTTTGGACGAGGAAGGGCATTTTGTCAACGACCGGGTATCCGGCCGCGGCATCAACGGCGAAAACGACATTTACCAGGTCCAGGAGATCGACTATATGGACGTTTCGCCGCAGCAGATCGTTGCGGTGGGGACGGCGATGATCCCGTTTTTGGAAAACGACGACGCCACCCGGGCGCTCATGGGCGCAAACATGCAGCGGCAGGCCGTGCCGTTGTTGAAAACCGAATCGCCGATTATCGGCACCGGTATCGAATACAAAGCCGCCTATGATTCCGGCGTGGTACTGATTGCCAAAAACGACGGGACCGTGATTAAAGTGGCAGCGGATCAGATCCGCGTGCGCCGATTTGACGACAACGGCATCGACGAATACCAACTGATGAAGTTCAAGCGCTCCAATCAGGGCACAACGATCAATCAGCGGGCCATTGTACAGGAAGGGGAAGTGATCCGTGCGGGCGATGTCATCGCCGACGGTCCTTCGACGGAGCTGGGGGAAATCGCCCTCGGCAAGAATGTGCTCGTTGCGTTTATGACCTGGGAAGGCTATAACTTTGAAGACGCGATCCTGATCAACGAAAAACTGGTTGTGGACGATTCTTTGACATCGGTGCATATTGAAGAGCATGAATCGGAAGCCCGCGACACCAAACTCGGCCCGGAAGAAATCACACCGGACATTCCCAATGTAAGCGACGATATGCGCAAGTATCTGGATGAGCACGGCGTCATTATGGTCGGGGCCGAAGTAAAGGCTAACGACATTCTCGTCGGAAAGGTCACACCGAAAGGGGAAACCGAACTCTCCGCCGAAGAACGCCTGCTGCGTGCCATTTTCGGTGAAAAGGCACGGGAGGTGCGGGATACGTCGTTGCGCGTGCCGCACGGCGAATCCGGTATTGTCGTCGATGTCAAACGCTATTCGCGGGAAAACGGCGACGAAATGAGCCCCGGCGTGAACGAAGTGGTGCGCGTATACGTTGCCACGAAAAGAAAAATCAGCGTGGGCGACAAATTGTGCGGACGCCACGGAAACAAAGGGGTTGTGTCCCGTATACTGCCGGAAGAAGATATGCCGTTTCTGCCGGACGGACGGGCGGTGGATGTCGTGTTGAATCCTCTCGGCATACCGTCCCGTATGAACCTGGGACAGGTTTTGGAAGTGCATCTGGGCATGGCGGCCAAAAAGCTGGGCTGGCATGTGGCCACCCCGGTATTTGACGGCGCAAGCGACCACGATATTATCGAAACGCTCGAACTGGCGGGTTATCCGGCTTCCGGCAAAGTGAAACTGCGCGACGGACGCACCGGCGACCCGTTCGACAACGATGTAACCGTGGGCTATATGTATCTGCTGAAACTGCACCATCTGGTCGACGAAAAGATCCACGCGCGTTCGATCGGTCCGTACTCCCTGGTGACGCAGCAGCCGCTGGGCGGAAAAGCACAGTTCGGCGGACAGCGTTTCGGGGAGATGGAAGTGTGGGCGCTGGAAGCCTACGGCGCATCCCATATGCTGCAGGAAATGCTGACGGTAAAATCCGACGATATTGTCGGGCGCGTAAAATCCTACGAGTCGATCGTGAAAGGGGAAAACATTCCGCAGCCCGGCATCCCGGAATCGTTCAAGGTGCTTATAAAAGAACTGCAGTCGTTGTCGCTGGATATCAAAGTCCTGACTGAAGATGAGCAGGAAGTGGAATTCCGCGAAAGCGACGACGATATGTACGACTATAATCAGATTGACCAAAACATGGACAAAGATCAGATGATCGTAACCGATATAGACGAACGCTCCCCCTTCATTATTGAAGAAATTGACGATGAAGACGAAGCGGACACCTTTGAAACGACAGCTGAGTAACGGGAAAGGAGACCTCTTTGCAAGAACTGAATCAATTTGACTCCATCCGAATCGGACTTGCCTCTCCGGAGAAGATTCGTCAGTGGTCCAAAGGAGAAGTAAAAAAGCCCGAAACGATCAATTACCGAACGCTGAAGCCCGAAAAAGAAGGCTTGTTCTGTGAAAAGATCTTCGGGCCGACCAAAGACTGGGAATGTTCCTGCGGAAAATACAAACGCATCCGGTACAAGGGCGTCGTATGCGAAAAATGCGGCGTGGAAGTAACCAAGTCCAAAGTGCGCAGAGAACGCATCGGCCATATTGAACTGGCAGCACCCGTATCGCATATCTGGTATTTCAAGGGAATTCCTTCGCGCATGGGGCTGCTTTTGGACATGAGCCCGCGCTCTTTGGAAAAAGTCCTGTATTTTGCCAACTATATTGTGATCGACCCGGGCGATACGGACATGTACCCGAAACAATTACTCACAGAAACCGAGTTTTACGAAGCCAGAGAAAAATACGGAGACGGATTCCGTGCGCAAATGGGCGCGGAAGCCATCCGGGAACTGTTGATTGCGATCGACATCGACCGTGAGGCGGAGTCTTTGAAAGAAGATATGCAAGACGCCACCGGCCAGAAACGCGTGCGCATTATCCGCCGTCTGGAAGTCGTGGAGGCATTTCGCAAGTCCAAAAACAAACCGGAATGGCTGATCCTTGAAGTGATCCCCGTTATACCGCCGGATCTGCGTCCGATGGTGCAGTTGGAAGGGGGCCGTTTTGCCACCTCCGACCTGAACGACCTGTACCGCCGCGTGATCAACCGCAACAACCGGCTCAAACGCCTGCTGGACATCGGCGCGCCGGATATTATTGTACGAAACGAAAAACGCATGCTGCAGGAAGCGGTCGACGCACTGATTGACAACGGCCGCCGCGGAAAAGCCGTCACCGGCCCCGGCAACCGCAATCTGAAGTCTCTGTCGGATATGCTGAAGGGAAAAACCGGACGCTTCCGCCAGAACCTCCTGGGCAAGCGGGTGGACTATTCCGGCCGTTCGGTTATCGTCGTCGGTCCGGAACTCAAGTTTTACCAATGCGGTCTGCCGAAGAAAATGGCACTCGAACTGTTCAAACCCTTTGTCATGCGGCAGCTGGTTCTGGACAATAAAGCACACAATATCAAAAACGCCAAAAAACTGGTGGAGCGCATGAACCCCGTCGTTTGGGATGTGCTGGAGAAGGTCATCGCCGACCATCCGGTGCTTTTAAACCGGGCGCCTACGCTGCACCGTCTGGGGATCCAGGCCTTTGAACCTGTGCTGGTGGAAGGGAAAGCCATCAAGCTGCATCCTTTGGTCTGTACCGCTTACAATGCCGACTTCGACGGCGACCAGATGGCTGTGCACCTGCCGCTTTCGGTGGAAGCACAGGCCGAAGCCCGCCTTTTGATGCTCTCAACCAACAATATCCTTGCACCCAAAGACGGCCGGCCGATCACTACGCCGACCCAGGACATGGTGCTGGGCGCCTACTATCTGACGACATACAAACCGGGCGCCAAAGGGGAAGGGCACAAATTCAAAGACTATAACGAGATGATGAAGGCGTACTTCAACGACCAGGTCCATCTGCATGCGAAGGTTCTCGTGCGCCGCAAAGCAGAAGGAGAGGAAGAGGGGCACATGGTGGAGGGCACCGTCGGCCGCTTTATCTTCAATGCGGGTATTCCGCAGGATCTGCGTTATGTGAACCGCGATGAACACCCTTACGATCTCGAAATCGATACGCATGTAAACAAAAAAGTGCTCGGCGACATTGTGGACCGCTGTTTCCGCCGGCACGGGAATATCCGCACCTCCCAAATGCTCGACTATATCAAGCAAATCGGATTCAAGTATTCGACGATCGGTGCACTGACCATCTCCATGGGAGATATCATCGTACCGTCGGAGAAGAAAGAGATCCTGGATGCGGCCGAAAAAGAGGTCCGCGAATATGACGGCATGATGCGCCGCGGTCTGGTATCGGAAGAAGAACGCTACGAATTCGTCATCCGTACCTGGAATGAAGCAACCGATGCGGTCACCGCCGTTTTGATGCGCACGCTCGATCAAAGCAACAATGTGGCAATCATGGCCAACTCCGGTGCCCGGGGTTCGGAGAATCAGATTCGTCAGCTGGCCGGTATGCGCGGCCTGATGAGCTCGGCAACCGGGCGTACGATCGAAATTCCGATCAAGGCCAATTTCCGCGAAGGACTGTCGGTGCAGGAATTCTTTATCTCGACACACGGTTCGAGAAAAGGACTGTCCGACACGGCGCTCCGTACGGCGGACTCGGGGTATCTGACCCGCCGCCTGGTCGATATCGCACAGGATGTAATCATCCGTGAAGAAGACTGCGGCACCGATCAATACCTTCTGGCGGAAGACTTCCGCGACGGAAACGAAGTGATTGAAGAATTACGGCATCGTATCGTCGGGAAGTATTCGTTTGAAGATCTGCTGGATGAAACCACCGGTGAACTGATCGTCCGACGCAATGAGATGATCACCGAAGAGATCGCTGAAACCATCGTGCGAAAAGGAATTACGCAGGTGAAGGTGCGTTCCGTACTCGGCTGCAAAACGCATCGCGGCGTTTGTGCCCGCTGTTACGGAAGAAACCTCGCTACGGGCAAACCCGTCAACGCCGGCGAGGCCGTTGGCATTATCGCGGCACAGTCCATCGGGGAACCGGGCACGCAGCTGACCATGCGTACCTTCCACTCCGGCGGGATCGCCGTAGAAGGAATCACTTCCGGTCTGCCCCGTGTAGAGGAATTGTTTGAGGCAAGAAAGCCGAAAGGTCTGGCCTTTATTTCCGAAGTATCCGGTACCGTGGAAATTGTAGACAATAAGAAACGGCACGATATCATCGTGACAACCGAAGAAGGCGAAGAGCATTCCTACAATATTCCCTACAATGCACGGCTGAAAGTCAAAACCGGCGAACAGATTCAGGCCGGCGACATGCTGACCGAAGGTTCGTTGAATCCGCACGATATTCTGCGGGTACGCGGGCTGGAAGGCGTCTATCAGTATATAACGAAAGAAGTACAGCGCGTGTACCGCCTGCAGGGGGTAGACATCGACGACAAGCATATCGAGATCATCATCAAGCAGATGCTGTCGAAAGTACGCGTGGAAGATACCGGCGACACCGACTTCCTGCCGGGATCCATGGTAAACGTAGGCGACTATGATCGCGAGAATCAGCGCATGGAAGAAGAGGGCTTACGCACCGCTCAGGGAGAACGCGTCCTGCTGGGTATTACGAAAGCGTCCCTGGCGACCGACTCGTTCCTCAGCGCGGCGTCCTTCCAGGAAACGACCCGCGTGCTCACCGAAGCGTCCATCAAAGGAAAAGTCGACCATTTGATCGGTCTGAAAGAAAATGTGATTATCGGGAAGCTGATTCCGGCCGGTACCGGTATGAAGCGGTACAAGGCGCTGGAAATTGCATACGAAGGCCAGGAATACGATCAGGATGAAATCCACGTGGAAACCGAGGAAGTCATGCTGGAAGATGTGCATAACGCAGTCGAATTGGTCGAATAACCGTTGGTTGACAAGTAAAGGGCGCGGGTGTTACAATTTACAGTGGTTTATTTTGGCGCGTAACACCCGCGCCGGTAGTTGGATAAGGAGAAATTCATGCCCGACGAAACAGACCGGCGACAGCTGATCGTCGGTTCGAAGCAGGTTATACGAAGCTTAAAAAAGAAACAGCCACTATCGCGTGTCGTGATTGCCCGCGACGCGAACAATACCGAAGATATCGACTACATTCTCACCGAATGCAAACAGCAGAATATCGATGTCGCATGGTATGATTCCATGAAGGAATTAGGGCAAACCTGTCATATTGACGTTAGCGCAGCCGTTGTTGCGTTAATGATATAAAACAAAAAAAGAAGGAGGTGCACGAATGCCAACCATTAATCAGTTGGTCCGAAAAGGCAGAAAAAAAGTCGAATACAAATCGCAAACACCCGCACTGGGCTCGACGATGAACAATCTGAAACGAGAAACGACGGATGTCAATGCGCCGCAAAAAAGAGGCGTATGCACGGCGGTACGTACCGTTACCCCGAAAAAACCGAACTCCGCGCTTCGTAAAATTGCCCGTGTCCGCTTGACCAATGCCATGGAAGTATACGCATACATTCCGGGTATCGGCCATAATCTGCAGGAACACAGTGTTGTTCTTATTCGCGGCGGAAGAGTAAAAGACTTGCCCGGCGTACGTTATCACGTAGTCCGCGGCGCGTTGGATACCGCAGGCGTTGCCAACAGAAAACAGGCGCGCTCCAAGTACGGCGCAAAAAAATCCTAACGAAAACAAATCACAGTGCATTACCATTTCTATGATTCACATATAAATGATTCGTGCACAACGGCCCAAAGCCGAGTACCAATGAAACTACTTTTTATGGTAAGGAGGGAAGCAAGTGCCGAGAAAAGGACATGTCCCAAAAAGAGAAGTGATGGCCGATCCGGTCTATCAGGATGCGGTTGTCACAAAACTCATCAACGGCGTCATGCTGGATGGGAAAAAAGGAGTCGCGCAGAAAATTGTATATGGTGCGTTTGACTACGTAAAAGAAAAAACCGGCGAAGAACCGCTGGAAGTATTCTATAAAGCGCTGAACAATGTCATGCCCGTGCTGGAAACGAAAGGCCGCAGAATCGGCGGTGCCAACTATCAGGTGCCGATCGAAGTCCGCCCCGAACGCAGACAGACACTGGGACTCCGCTGGTTAGTGAATTTCAGCCGCAAACGCTCGGAAAGAACGATGCTGGAACGGCTCGCCAAAGAGCTGATCGATGCATCCAACAATACCGGAGCAAGTGTTAAAAAACGAGAAGAAGTGCATAAAATGGCTGAAGCCAATAAGGCTTTCGCTCATTATCGCTACTAAACCCATTTGACAGAATGTAGAGAGGAGACAACCTGTGCCAAGAGATTATTCGTTAGGAGCCACACGTAATATCGGTATTATGGCTCATATCGATGCAGGAAAGACAACCACGACCGAGAGAATTCTCTATTACACCGGAAAAATCCACAAAATGGGCGATACGCACGAAGGCGCAGCACAGATGGACTGGATGGTCCAGGAACAGGAACGCGGCATTACGATCACCTCGGCGGCCACTACCTGCTTTTGGAAAGACCATCGCATCAACATTATCGACACGCCCGGACACGTGGACTTCACCGTGGAAGTCGAGCGCTCCCTTCGCGTTCTGGACAGTGCCGTTGCCCTGTTTGACGCAAAAAGCGGGGTAGAGCCGCAGTCGGAAACCGTATGGCGTCAGGCCGATAAATACGGGGTACCGCGCATCTGCTTTATCAACAAGATGGATGCTACCGGCGCAGATTATTTTGCATCGATAGAGACAATCAGAGACCGCCTGAAAGCCAATGCCATTCCGATCGAGATTCCGATCGGCGCCGAAGACAAATTCGTAGGCGTTGTGGATCTGGTAACCATGCAGGCGACCATTTATAAGAATGACCTGGGTACGGAAATTGAAGTCACGGATATTCCGGACGACCTGAAAGATCTGGCCGAAGAACATCGCGCCAATCTGATGGAAGCGATCTCCGAATACGACGAAGACGTCATGATGAAGTATCTGGAAGGCGAAGAAATATCGGAAGAAGAAATCCGCAAATGTATCCGCAAAGGAACGCTGGACCTCGGATTCTTCCCGGTTCTGGCAGGATCGGCATACAAAAACAAAGGGGTACAGCCTCTGTTGGATGCCATCATTGAATATATGCCGTCGCCTTTGGATGTACCGGCTATTTCCGGTTTCAATCCAAAGACTGACGAACCGGATACGCGCTCCTCGTCAGACGACGAGCCGTTTTCCGCCCTGGCCTTCAAAATTGTATCCGACCCGCATGTAGGACGCCTTTGCTATTTCCGCGTGTATTCCGGATCGCTGGAGTCGGGCTCGTATGTATACAACTCGACCAAAGGCAAGAAGGAACGCGTGGGCCGTATCCTGATGATGCACGCCAACAAGCGCGAAGAGATCGACAAGGTCTACGCCGGCGACATCGCCGCTGCGATCGGAACCAAAGAAACCGCCACCGGGGACACCCTGTGCGATCAGAATCATCCGATCGTTTTGGAAAAAATGGAATTCCCGGAACCGGTTATCTCCGTTGCCATTGAACCCAAAACGCGTGCTTCACAGGAAAAGATGAACATCGCCCTGGCGAAACTGGCAGAAGAAGACCCCACATTCCGCACCTATACGAATGAAGAAACCGGCCAGATCATTATCGCCGGGATGGGCGAACTGCATCTGGAGATCATCGTCGACCGCCTGTTACGCGAGTTCAAGGTAGAAGCAAACATCGGTAATCCGCAGGTTTCCTACCGTGAATCCATTTCCAAACCGGCCGGATCCGACATGAAATATGCCCGCCAGTCCGGCGGACGCGGCCAGTACGGCCATGTAAAAATCGAGATCGAACCCGCCGAACCGGGCGCCGGTTTCGAATTTGTCAACAAAATTGTGGGCGGTGCGATACCGAAAGAATATATTAATCCGGTACAGCAGGGAATTGAAGAAGCCTGTGAGGGCGGAGTACTGGCCGGTTATCCGGTTTTGGACATCAAAGTCACTTTGGTGGACGGCTCCTATCACGAGGTTGACAGTTCCGAAATGGCATTTAAGATTGCCGGTTCCATGGCAATCAAAGATGCGATTATGAAAGCGGATCCTGTTTTGCTGGAACCCGCAATGAAAGTGGAAGTAACAACTCCCGACGAATACCTCGGGGATGTTATGGGAGATATCAACTCCCGACGCGGCCGGATCAGCGGGATGAATCCCAAAGACGGTATCCACATTCTGGACTCCTATGTACCTTTGTCCGAAATGTTCGGCTACGCGACCGATCTGCGTTCCAATACGCAGGGCCGTGCCACCTATTCCATGCAATTTGACCATTACGAACCAGTGCCCAACAGTATTGCTGAAAAAATCTTGGGCGAAAAAAGCAACTAAACCATACCAGGAGGGAAATCATGGGTAAGCAAAAATTTGAAAGAACCAAACCGCATATCAACATCGGCACCATCGGCCACGTTGACCACGGCAAAACCACACTCACCGCCGCCATCACAATGACACTCAACAAA
>JAAYQA010000086.1 GCA_012519495.1 Tissierellia bacterium
CAGACGCGGCTGCAAAAGGGCGAAGACCGGGAGATTGTATTGCGCGCGATGGATCTTTTACTTCGCACCGAACGAAAGGAGCCCTTGCATTATGAAGATTAAGCGGGTGTATATACAGGGCTTCGGACGTTTGCAAGACTTTGCACTGCCGTTTGATGAACGCTTTACGCTTTTATACGGCTGCAATGAAGCCGGCAAGACGACAGTCTTAGAGTTTATTCTCTCCATGCTGTACGGTTTTCCTTCCACCCGGATTCAGGAGGTACGCCAGAATCACAGAGTACGGTATAAGCCGTGGTCCGGCGGGGCTTTTGGCGGTGTGCTGACGATTGCGCACAAGGGGGTGGAATACGAGATCCGGCGGCATTTCGGTACGAAAAAGTCGGAAGATACAACGAGTCTTTTGCATACTACAAGCGGCGAGGAACTTTCTTTAGGAAAAAAAGAACCCGGCGAGTATCTTTTGCATATGACCCGCGGCGAGTTTGTGAATTCGGTTTTTCTTACACAAAATGAAGCAGCGGTGGCATCGGATGCGGACATTTTGCATAAGCTGATGCGTACCGTATCGGGGACAGACAGCGAGGTGACTGCCAAAGAAATGCAGTCCGCCTTAGAAGCATACAGAAAAGAACTGGACAATGACCGCGCCAGAAAGCCCACGATTCGCTCTATGGCGGTGGATGAAGCAGAAGAAAAGAAAAGACAGTTACAGGAAGCACATGCGCAGGAGCAGATCCGCCTTGAGCGTTTGGCAGAAACCGAAGAAGCGGAAGAGGCGCTTTTTGTGCTGGAAAAACAACGGGCGGATATTAAAAACCGGATGGAAAACAGTGAACGAACCGAAGCCCTCGCCAGGGAAACCCGCCTTTTGCGTTTGTGGGATGAAACGAACAAAAAAGAAGCGGCTTTGGAAAAAGAAGACCCCGCCGCATGGCCGGATGAAGAAAGAAGCGGGCAATTGCATAAGACGCTTCGTATCTGGACCGAAGAAACGCTGCGTTTGGCCTCTCTCTTAGAAGACAATCCGGTAGATACACAGGGAAATCTGGCGGAACAAAACGAGGCGCTGCAAGAAGAGTCCGACGCGCTGGCGGAGCTGGAAAAAAGATGGAATGCGCTGACGGACGAAGGGCGTTATATTGCGGCGGAAACGGCAAAAGAACGCGCCGCACAGGAAGACAGAGTCAAAGAATACACGCGCCTGAAAGCGGAAGAAGAGCGGATGGAAGAAGCACTCGCCTTCGCGGAAAAACGGCTGCAGGCGGCAAAAGTAAAACAGGCAGAAGCGCAGGAGAAGTATGCACAAAATGGCCGGGCAAATACCAACACGGCGCTTTGGATGACAGCCGGTCTTTTGCCGGCGTTAGCCGGGGTATTGCTTTTTGTTTTGCGGACAGAGGCCATCTGGCTTCTTTTGACGGCAGCCGGTGTGCTTTTGTTTGCCTATGCACTTTTACAGAAGAAAAATCCCCGGTCGGACGCATCGGACGCCTTATTGCAGGAGATCGAACAGGATGTTTCGGAATGGCAGCAGGAGCGGGATCAGCGCCATGCGGCCCGGCAAGCCCTGTCCAAAGCGGAAGCACCCGGTGCGTTTTTTCTGTCAGCCGCTTTGGAAGAAAGAAAGGCGGCGCAGGATGCACAAATCCGGCAATGGATGGCGGATGCGAATAAACGGCAGATTACCGGGGCAGAGGAAATTCCTGCCTTGCGAAAAGCGGTGGCGTCCCGTATGGGTATTTTGCAGGAAAAAGAAAACCGGCTGCATACCCTGCGCGAACGCATAGAAAAGACAGAAAAAAGCGTACAATGTGCAGCCGATGCGTTTGCAGAACAGAGCAAGCCCTATTTTTCCACGGATGACCCCGATTCCGCCCGGGAGAAACTGCATGCGCTGCAGCAAAAAAGGCAGGCCTATCAGGAAAAACAAAACGAGCTGATCCGGCTTAAGACACAGATTGCGGAAGAAGTGGGAGATCGGGACCGAAAGGATGTGGAACAGGCGGTAAAGGAACTGGCGCATTTTGCCGGTCAAACGATCGTTTCCGCAGAGGAAAAAAAGCGGCTGGAACAAGAGAGGGCGGTTTTGGAAGAAGCCTGCAAACAGGCCCGTGAGCGGCTTATATCCGGACAGACCCGCTTGTCGGAGGCACAGAAAAACCCGATCATTCCGGCGACGGTCGAACAGGAGATCCGGGCGGCAGAAGACAAGCTGCAACGGATTGATGCGGAGATTCGTGCAACAGACACGGCTCTTTCCGTTTTGCAGGAGAGCCTGACCGAAATGCAGGAGAGCTTCGGACCGGAGCTGAACCGGGTCACGGCAAGGCATCTGGCGGACATGACCGAAGAAGAGACGATCGATGTGTCGGTAGACCGGAAATTTGCCATCAAGATAACCGATCCCGAAACCCGTGGCCGGTGGGACCGGGGTTATTTCAGCGCAGGCAAAGTGGATCAGATCTATCTGGCGCTTCGCATGGCGATTGCGGAAGTCGTATACAAAAAAGACGGGGCCGACCCGCTGCCGTTGATTTTAGATGATGCGCTGGATCAGTTTGACGGCGCGCGCGGTCGCCGCACGCTGAAAAAACTGATGCAAAGCGCCGATACGCACGGGCATCAGGTGCTTTTTGCCAGTTGTCACGAACGCATACGGGACTATGTGCAAAAAGCGGGCGGCACGGTGATTGACATGGACCAAAAGGCATAGGGAGGACAGAGCTATGAATCCTTTGATCCGACTGGCATTAAAACTGGCATCTCTGCCGATTTTTGATATGACGCGCGACTATGCGATCGTACGCCGTTTTCAGGAGTGGGCAGCCAAAAGAGAAGAGATTCCACCCGATTTCATCCTGCTGGATGAAGAGATACTCTCCTCGGACGGGTCGCACACAATTCCCGTACGCCTGTTTGCCAACAAAGAGGGAATCAAAAAGGGAACCGTGCTGTTTATCCACGGCGGAGGCTACGCACTCGGGAATGTGGACACCTATACACCGGTCTGCCTGCAGCTGGCCAAAGTGACCGGCTATACCGTGCTTTCGGTGGATTATCGCCTGGCGCCGGAATATCCGTTTCCCGAAGGACTGAACGATTGCCTGGAGGTGCTTCGCTTTTTGTTGCACGAAGACACCGGCCAATACCGCCCCCTGACCATTATGGGCGATTCCGCCGGAGGAAATCTCGCAACGGTTGCCTGCCGGAGGATCAAAGAAGAAGGGTGGCCTTTACCCGATCAGCAGGTGCTCATTTACCCGGCCGTTGGCTGGGACTACAGCGAGGCGTCTGTATATCCGTCGATGCATGAAAAGGCGGACGATTTCGGCCTGACGCGAAAGAAGCTGCAGGAATATTATGATTTGTATATCCCCGAGGGCATGGATCCCAAAAATCCGGATATCGCGCCGGTTATGGCGGAGGATCTTTCCGGCTTGCCGCAGGCGCTTGTGATCACGGCGGAACACGACCCTTTGCGCGACGAAGGCGAGCATTATGCGAAACGGCTGCAGGAAGCCGGTGTACCGGTTACACTGCACCGGTTTCTGGATGTACCGCACGGCTTTTTGACGTATGAGCGGCCGTTTTCTGATGCGGTGGACCGGCTGTATGCTGTCGTGTATGCCTTTTTGCGGGGGAAAAGCCGTGAATAAGAAGCGCACGCCGGATTCCGTTTGGCACAAGCGCCTGGGCCGGCATTGGATCCCCTTGGAAAATGCGGCGAAAATTTTTGTAGCCACCTATAATAGCAGCGACACGAAAGTGTATCGCTATACCGTGGAGCTTTTTCAGCCGGTGGATCCCAATCGCCTGCAAAGCGCTACGGAAAAAGCGCTGGATTCGTTTGATCTGTACCGGGCGACGATCCGGCGCGGTTTCTTCTGGTACTATCTGGAAGAAACGCATTTGCGGCCGATTGTGCAAAAAGAGACCGATGTGCCTTGCGCGCCTATATACACTTACGATTATCGCGGGCTCCTGTTTCGCGTACTGTACAGGGACTGCCGCATCCATCTGGAAGTGTTTCATGCGCTTTCGGACGGAAACGGTTCGCTCCGCTTTTTCCGGGCGATCCTCGCGGCCTACTTCGGCGAACAAACACCGGCGGCCGTTCCGGCGCGGGCGCCCTTTGCCACCGATGATCATATGAGCGATGCGTTTACCGGCAGTCTGGAAAAACACGCGCGGACCACGCTTTCGTCTTTGGTGAAACCGCGCCTGTTTCAAAGAAGAAAAAAAGAAGAACCGGCCTATCGCATTTTAGGCACACCGACTCCCGACGGCCGGATGCGCGTAACGGAAATGCAATGCGATACAAAGTCACTTTTAGCCCTGGCGAAACGGTACGATGCAACGGTGACCGTGTTTCTGACAGCGTTATTTATACAGGCCATACAGGAGACGATGCCGGCTTGGCAGCAAAAAAGAAATCCGCTGCTTTCGGTTGCGCTGTCCGTGGATCTGCGGGCTTTTTATCCGTCAGATACCGCGCGGAACTTTTTTGCCACCGCCCGGGTTTCGCACCATGCGGCCGATGCGGCGGAGCTTTCTTCGGTTTGTGAGAGCCTGAACCGGCAGTTCACCGAAAAGATCACCAAAGAATACATGGAGAAAAAACTGCATCAGCTGCTTGCACTGGAAGAAAGCCTCGCCTTGCGCTGGATCCCCCGGCCGGTCAAGGATCTGATTCTGAAGATTGCCAACTGGGCCAACAATCGCAATATCACAGCGGCCATGACCAATACGGGCAGGCTGCTGCCTATAGGAGAAGAAGACAAGGTGCGGTCGGCCGGTATTCTTACGGCGGCGGCGCGTCCGCAGTTTTCCGTGATGAGCCACCGCGATCGTTTTACCATCACCTTTACTTCGCCGTTTCAGGCGGATGATATCCAGCACGCGTTTCACGATCGCCTGCAGGCGGAAGGGATTGCCATACAAACCTATGGCAATCGCGTATACGGCAGCTATCAGAAGAGCACACTGCCCTATGATCAGTCGCGCTATCCTGCGGTGCCGCTTCGTTACAATGCGAAAACCGCTCTTTTGTGGCTGGTGTCGGTGAGTATTTTCCTGGGGCTGGTATCGGTTACCTTGCGTACGGTCCGGCCGGAGTGGAATCTGTCCTTCCGCTTTTCCCTGTTTCTCATTGCCGGGCTGTGGGTGGTCGTGCTGTCCATTTTACGCAAAAGAAGAAATCCGAACAAAGCGCTTTTGTATCAGACCGGTATTTTTTCCGTGCTCACCATTTTGTGGGACCATTTATCCGGCTGGACGGGCTGGTCGTTAAACTATGCGGTGCCCCTGATCGCCATAACGGCAACGGTGGCCGGCATGATTGCCGCACGCGTGTCCAAACTGCGCAAAGGTGATACGCTTTTGTATATTCAGGGCGTAGCGCTAGCCGGCATGATTCCGTTTGTCATTGCCCTGATAGGATGGGCGGAACCCGTATGGCCCAGCCTGCTTGCGGCATCGGTCAATACATTGGTTTTAGCCGTCACGCTGATCAGAAACTGGACCGAAGTCAAAGAACAGATCGCCAAACGGTTTCATATATAGCAGGTTTTTTTCCGAGGAGTCAAAAAACACGGAGAGAAGATTTGGAGGCGCTCGGGCTTTTGGAGATTGTCCGCACACAATACCGGTAGGAAAAGTTGAAACGGCCCCGCATGCAGATTTGCCTGCGGGGCGTTTTTGTTTGCGGAAGGTGTTTGGCTTCCGTGATTTTTTCTTGCAATTTTTCCCGCTACGCGATAAGATAAAAAAAACACCGATTGCGCCGGATGCGACGCCGCGCAATCGATCAGAGGAACGGCATTTGAAATTGGTTGCACGACCAATTTTTATTTTTTTTGGAATCGGAGGAGAAGATGACCAAGTATATTTTTGTGACAGGCGGGGTGGTTTCCGGTATCGGAAAAGGGATCAGCGGCGCGAGCCTCGGGCGCCTTCTGAAAGACCGCGGCCTGTCTGTGTTTATGCAGAAAATGGACCCGTATATCAATGTGGACCCGGGAACGATCAGCCCGTATCAGCACGGGGAGGTGTTTGTGACAAAAGACGGCGGCGAAACCGACCTCGATCTCGGGCATTATGAACGATTCATCGACGAAGAGCTCACGATCAATTCCAGTATCACATCGGGCAAGGTGTACAACGCTGTGATCCAAAGAGAAAGACGCGGCGAATACGAGGGGGCTACCGTGCAGGTGATTCCCCATATTACCGATGAGATCAAGCAGAAGGTGTATTCGGTGGCCCGGCAGTCGGGTGCGGATGTGATTATTACGGAAATCGGCGGTACGGTGGGCGATATCGAGTCGCTGCCGTTTATCGAGGCGATCCGTCAGATCCATGCGGAAAACAGCCGGGAAGATGTACTGTTTGTGCACACGACGCTCATCCCGAAGATTCCCTCGTCCGGTGAACTGAAAACCAAACCCACCCAGCACAGCTATAAAGAACTCATGAGTCTGGGTATCAAACCGAATATTTTCATTATCCGCTGTGAAGATGTCATCACCGACGATATCAAAGAAAAGATCAGTCTGTTCTGCGATGTGCCGGTGGAAGCCATTGTGCAGTCGTACAATGTGGACTTTATTTACGAAGTTCCCCTGTCGTTAAAAGCGCAGGGGTTGGATGATTATGTGCTGCACAAGCTGAATCTGGATCTGCCGGACTCGGATCTGAGCGAATGGAAGAGCGTGGTGAAGCGCTATAAGGAGACCACACAGACCCTGTCGATCGGACTGGTCGGAAAATATGTCGCCTTGCACGATGCGTATCTGTCGGTATCGCAGGCGCTGGAAGATGCGGGCTATGCTTTGGGGCACCGCGTGGAAATCCAGTGGATCGACTCCGAGGAGATCAACGAGAAAAACGCATCCAATATACTGGCAGGGCTGGACGGCATTATTATTCCCAGCGGCTTTGGCCGGCGCGGGATTGACGGGATGATTCTGGCGTCGCGTTTTGCGCGCGAACACCGGGTACCGTATTTCGGCATCGGACTGGGCATGCAAACGGCGATGATCGACCTGGCCCGGCACGAGTTCGGCATGGAAGGGGCGGACTCCACGGAATTCAATCCGGATACGCCGTATCCGATTATCGACCGCATGGTCGGACAGGACGAGGACACCCGTCTGGGCGGCACGCTGCGCCTGGGCAATTACACCTGTGAACTGAAACCCGGCACCATGGCCTATGAAGCATACGGCAAAGACAAAATCGATGAACGGCATCGGCACCGATTTGAATTCAACAATGCATTCAAAGAACGCTTTGAAGAAGAAGGGGTTGTGGTCTCCGGCATGCATTCGCCTTTGGATCTGGTGGAGATTATCGAATGGCCGGCGCATCCGTTTTTTGTCGGCTGTCAGTTCCATCCGGAATTCCGTTCACGCCCCAATAAGATTCATCCCCTGTTCGAGGCGTTTATCCGGGCTTCGATAAACTATAAGGAGTAAATCATGCTGCTTGCCATCGACATCGGCAATACGAATATTGTATCGGGTGTGTACCGGGACGAAACGCTGATTGCGATGTTTCGGATCGGTACCGACAAAACCAAAACACAGGACGAATACGGCATGACTTTTCACATGTGCCTGGCAATGAATGAAATTACGCCCAAAGAGATTACCGACATTGTGATTTCATCCGTTGTGCCGCCTTTGATGCACACGATTCCCGTCATGTGCGAACGCTATTTTAAGGTGACTCCGCTGATTGTGGACTATCAGACGGATATCGGGATCCGAAACTGCTACGGGATTCCGTCGGAAGTCGGCGCCGACCGGCTCGTGAATGCGGCGGCGGGGTATCGCAAATACGGCGGACCTCTGATTCTTGTGGATATCGGTACGGCGGTGACCTTTGATGTGATTACCGAAGACGGCGCGTATCTGGGCGGTGCGATTGCGCCCGGGATCGGCATATCGGCGGAAGCGCTCTTTATGCGGGCGTCCAAGCTGCCGAAGATTGAACTCAGCAAGCCCGACCGGGCCATTGGGCGCACCACGGTGGAGAGCATGCAGTCGGGCATGGTTTTGGGCTATATCGGTCTGATTGACCGCGTGCTGGAAGAGATTCTTGCGGAGTTGGGCACAAACCGGGAGGAGGCGCGTATTGTGTCTACCGGCGGCTATGCGGCGCTCATCGCCAAAGAGAGCCGCTATATTGAAGAAACAGACACGAATCTGACGCTGGAAGGGCTTTACTATATTTATGAACGAAACAAAAAATAGCCGCTCGCGCTTTTTGCTTTCCCTGGCTCCCATGGCCGGCTATACCGACACGGCGTTTCGCGTGCTCTGCCAATATTACGGGGCGGATGAAACCGTCACCGAAATGGTAAGCGCGCGGGCATTGTATCACGGGGACCAAAAGTCTTTGCGCCTGATGCAGACCGATCCGGCGGAAACCGGCGTGACGGTGCAGATTTTCGGTTCAGAGCCGGAGATTCTGGCCGATGTGGTTAAAACGGTATTGAACGACCGAACGGATTTTTCCTGTATTGACATCAATATGGGCTGCCCGGTCCCCAAAATTGTGAAAAATGGGGAAGGGGCAGCCCTTTTACGAGATCCCGATGCAGCCGCCCGGCTGGCGGAGGCCGTCGTACGGGTATCCCGCAAACCGGTGAGCGTGAAGATCCGCACCGGCTGGGATCATCACACAAAAAACTATGTAGAGGTCGGAAAAAAACTGGAAGCCGCAGGGGTCAGCCGCATCACGCTGCACGGCCGCACCCGTTCGCAGTTTTACACCGGTCTTGCTGACTGGGACGCGATCGGGGAGCTGGCCGATGCACTGCGCATACCCGTAATCGGAAACGGGGATATCACCGATGGGGAAACGGCCCTGCGGCGCATCAATGAAACCAAGATACAGGGACTTGCCATCGGGCGGGGCGCTGTCGGAAAACCCTGGCTGTTTTCCGATATAAAAAAAGCCCTGCAGGGCGAGCCGGCAGAACACATGCCGCCGGAGAAACAGATTGCCGTAGCCCTTCGTCATTTGCAACGATGTGTGGAAAACAAAGGGGAGGCGCTCGCCGTGCTGCAAATGCGCAAGCAGCTTTTGTCTTATGTAAAAGGCTGGCACGGAGCGAGCGCATTGAAACAGGCGATTCTGGCAGAGACGGATGTAGCGGGAATTAAACGGGTATTTGCCCGCTATTTGCAGGCAGAGGCGGATAGAGAATAATATTTTCAAAAAGTATTGACAAGAGTAAAACGCTGGTATATACTAATCCATTTTGATTGACAGGTCCACTTTATTTTGGTATACTTAATACTGACGAAGAATCTGTTTGTAGAATGGGATGGTGGTGCGTTTGCAATCTAAAGTGGATTTGAACGAGATTCGGAAAACAGTCGAAGATAATCTTGGTAAAGAAGTTATACTCAAAGCGAACAAAGGACGTAGGAGAATCGTTACGAAAAAAGGAATCTTAACCGAAGCTTACCCCAGCGTGTTCACCGTGCAGGTCGAAAATGAATTTGATACGATCCGAACGGTCTCCTATTCGTATACGGATGTGCTTACTTCTACCGTCGAATTAAAAATCTGTTAGAGCAAAAAAGCGGTCGGAGGATCGCTTTTTTTGTGGACTTTTTGGAGCTGACATGGAAATCAACCATCGCGGAAAAATAAATTTGAGCCTGCACATAATTAAGAAGCGGCAGGACGGGTATCATTGTATTGACACCTTGATGCAGGAAGTCGACGTGACGGATTGCCTTGTGATAGAAAGGGCAAAGAACACGCGTTTGTTTTGTGATCATCCCGATGTGCCTACCGACGAAAGCAATCTGATCCTGCGGGCGCATCGCGCGCTGGATGCCCGCTACGGGATCGGTGCGGCCGCCTTTACGCTGCAAAAGCGTATCCCCGTCGGGGCGGGCATGGGCGGCGGTTCGGCCAATGCGGCTGCGGCGCTTCGGGGGCTGAACAAGCTGTTTGCCTTGGGGCTGTCCAAAGACGAATTGGCGGAGATCGGGCTTTTGTTGGGCGCGGATGTGCCGTTTTTTCTGACGGGCGGCACCTGCCGTGCACAGGGTATCGGGGAAGAACTGACGCCTCTGCCCGCGTATCGCATGCCGGTTCTTCTTGTAAACGACGGGACGCATGCGCAGACGCGCGCGGTGTATACATACGGACCGGAACACACACCCAGCACGATTCCTGCGCTGATTACGCAACTACAGGCGGGAAAAACCGAGCTGACGGTGCGCAATGATTTGCAAAAAGCCGCCTTTCATTTATATCCGAAAATACGTACAACGATGGAAAAAGTAAAAGAAACGGCACCGGATACCGTGCAATTAAGCGGTACGGGTGCTACAATATACGCAATCTATAAAACGCTTACGGAAGCTAAAAGAGCGCACGATGCGCTCTATGGGAGATTTCCCATGGTGGTATTGACCCAAACCTGCGGGGAGGACGCGAGTGGACAACAGACCGATCGGTATTTTTGATTCAGGCATTGGCGGCCTGACCATATTGACAGAAGTGCGGGCGCGCATGCCCGGCGAAGACATCCTGTATCTGGGCGACACCGCACGCGTGCCGTATGGTTCGCGTTCCAAAAGAATTGTAACAGAATATACAAAAGAGGCTGTCCGCTTTTTATTGCAGGAAGGGGTCAAGGCGATCATCATTGCCTGCAATACCGCATCGGCTCTGGCAATGGATGACCTGGAGTCGGCGGTGAACGGCACGCCGCTGTTCGGCGTGGTGAAACCCGGTGCGCGGGGCGCTGCTGCGCATACGGTCAGCGGCAAAGTCGGCGTGATCGGCACGGAAGCTACCGTGCGTTCCCGTGCGTATCAAACGCATGTGCGCCGGCTGAAAAAGGGCGCCGAGGTGATTGGCATCGGCTGTCCTCTTTTTGTACCGATTATTGAAGAAGGCTGGCAGAATTCGCAAGTGGCCATGCTGACGGCACAAACGTATCTGTCGGGCTTCTTTCAGCATAATATTGACACACTCATACTGGGCTGTACGCATTATCCTGCCATGTGGTCGACCATACGGCAGGTGATGGGCGATACCGTGTATCTGATCAATCCGGCTTACGAAACGGCAAAAGAAGTGCAGACGAGTCTGCGGGAAAAAGAGCGTTTGTCGGAGCGGGAAGAAGGCGGCAAGGTTCGTTACACGGTGACCGACAGTCCGGAGCGCTTTAAGCGGGTGGGCGGTTTTCTGATTACAGAAACCATCTACGAAGCGGAAAAGGTGGAACTACTTTCAAACCGATAGGAATCACTGCGAGGAGACGGGGCATGTTCTGTAAAAAATCAATCGTATTACTTATACTGCTTGGGCTATTGTCCTTTTCGGGCTGTACGCAGACAACCGTCGTGGGTACGGGCAACGAAAAATACCGCACAGAAACCGAGCCGCCGCAAGAGGTGACAGAGATGACGGAAGAAGCGGTGGAGCATATGATCTATCTGCATCCGCGCAAAGAAGAAATCCCGCCTCATTATTTTAAGGTGCGCATACCCGGGGTCAAGTCGATCCTGTATGTATTCTCTGACGAAAACGGCGATTCGCAGTTTCGCGTTTTCGGCCGGATGTCCGGACAGGACGAGCGGGGTTTTTATCCCGTGACACTCACACCGGACAATGCCATTTTGTACAAAATGGAACTGGCCGGTCACGAAATGGTAGACCTGAAAGAAGAAAAACCCGGCACGCCCAAGCGCTTGAAAGACAAAACCCCACCGGAAGAAAAAGTGCTGCCGCACTGGCTCCCGGCCGATGACGGCGGACACTTATACCATATCCGCGACAAAAACGGCGAGTATCAGTTCCGCCAGTGGGCCAAACTGGGCGATCACGAAGACTTTTATCCCGCCAATGACCGCGGCATTCTCTTGCGCGGCGGGATACCCGATGCGGTCAAAGTAGGGGATAAATGGGTGGCTATACGCATTATGAATCCCATGACCTTTGCCTATGAAGGGGAGGAAACCGAAGAGGACGAACCCGAAGAAGTGATCATATCCGTACCGCGCACGGAAGAACCCGATGTGTACGTTCCGGATCCGGGTGCGCCTTCCACCGAGCCGCCGGCCACAGAACCCCCGGCCACCGAGCCGCCGGAGACCGAATCCCCGGTGACCGAACCCCCGGAAACCGAACCCGTAACCGAGCCCCCGGAAACCGAACCCCCGGAGACGGAGCCCCCGGAAACGGAACCGCCGGAGGAGCCGCCCACAGAAGAAGCGCCGGAGGAAGCCGGCGAAGAAGATTTCCATTTGTCCGGGCAGGAAGAAGAACCGACCCAACCGTAAAACCAACGCCGCCTTTTGGCGGCGTTTCAATTTGAAAGCAAAGAAACCGGGTGCAAGGGTCGAAAAACGGATCTCCTCCGCCGGCGCAGATGGTTTAGCGGCTTGAATTCTGCGTTAAATCGGCGTAAAATAGAAACAATCCTTCTTTGCGGAAATGGCTCAACGGTAGAGCATCGCCTTCCCAAGGCGAGGGTTGCGAGTTCGAATCTCGTTTTCCGCTCCAATCGCTATGCGTGAAAAAGCCTCCGAATCCGATTCGGAGGCTTTTTTCTATTCTCACTATTCAGTTTTATCTGTCCCGTATCGATTCATACATCAATACGGTGGCTGCGATCGCGACATTCAGGGAGTCGACCGCGCCGTGCATCGGAATACGCACCGCGCCGGCGCCGATGGTGTACCAGTCTTTATGCAGGCCGTATTTTTCGCTGCCGACGACGAGTGCCGTTTTGTCGGCATAGTGTTTTTTGTGATAGTCGACCGCGCCGTCAGTATCGGCAAGAAGCACTTCTACGTTTTCTTCCCGGCAAAAGGCGGACAGGGTCTGCACATCGGTTTCTATGATGGGCACGGTGAGAGCCGATCCCATCGACGCGCGGAGGAACTTCGGATGATTGAGGCGGATTTTCCGGTTCGTAAAAACGGCGGCGTCAAAGCCGGTTGCATCGGCCGAACGAAGAATTGTGCCGGCATTTCCCTGAATCTCAACCCCGTCCAGTACGATCAGACGCAAACCCGCTTTGTTCTTCAGCGGTTTGAGCGAGCTGTAACAAAAAGGAAACACACATAGGATTCCTGCGGCTGACGGGTCTTCGGATAGGCTGTCGAACACTTTTCCCGATACGGCATAGAATTCTTCTGCCTGCGCCTGCAATCGGTCGACCAGCTGCTGCGCCTGTGCGGTGTAGATGCGTTCGGGGCAGATGATCAGAAGGACCGGGCGTATGCCCGCTTTCAGCAATTGTTCCGCGCCCCAGATGCCTTCGATTGCGCAAAGGCGGTCGGGATTGGCTTTTGTGTTTTTGTATAAATGGCGGACGCGCTGGATGGCGCCGTGGCCTTTCCCGATAAAATGCAGGGCGGGATAGCGTTTTTTATAAACCTGTTGTGCCTCTTCGGTGGACAAAGGCGTGTGATCGACAAATGACATACGGGTTTCCTTTCCGTTTCTTTTTCTTAGCATACCACAGATGGGTATAAACAGTGAGGGGGAACGGAGAGGAGTACAAATGAAACCGGGTATAAAGGAGATTTTTCTGGTCTTTCTCCGTTTGGGACTGATTGCGTTTGGCGGACCGGTGGCGCATATCGGCCTGATGGAAGAAGTCCTGGTGAAAGAGAAAAAGTGGATCGACAGCGAGAGTTTTCTGGATATGCTCAGCGTGTCCAATCTGATTCCGGGACCGAATTCAACCGAGCTGGCGATCGCCATCGGTTATAAGCTGGGTGGAGTGGCGGGGCTGCTGGCGGCGGGTACGGCCTTTATTCTGCCCGCCATGATCCTTGTTATGCTGTTGGGGCTTTTATATGTACAGTACGGATCGTTGCCGCAATTTGCGCATATTCTGACCGGCGTACAGCCGGTGGTGCTGGCGATTATTCTGTCGGCTCTTTTGCGTTTGTTTAAGAAGACGGTAAAAGAGCCGCTATCGGTTCTTTTGGTGGCCATACTTGTAATTTGGCAGCTTGTATTTCGTCCGCAGGAAGTATGGTTGCTTTTAGCGGGGGCCGGTTTGTATTTCGGGGCAAAAAAGATCCGTCCCGATACGACGCTGGCGGTGGGTTTTTTGCCGCTTTCTGTTTTGTTTTTGACTTTTGTTAAAATCGGCGCGCTGCTGTTTGGCAGCGGCTATGTCCTCATCGCGTTTTTGCAAACGGAATTCGTAGACCGCCTGGGGGTTCTTACCAGCACGCAGTTACTGGATGCGGTCGCACTGGGGCAGGTGAAGCCGGGGCCGCTGTTTACAACGGCGACTTTTATCGGCACGATACTGTCGGGGCCTGTCGGGGGCATTGTGGCGACCGTCGGCATTTTCTTACCCTCGTTTTTGCTGGTGGGGATTATCATGCCGTTTGCCCAAAAGCTGCGCGCTTCGGGCCGTTTATCCCTGTTTTTGGACGGGATCAATATCGCATCCCTGGCCTTGTTTCTGGCTGTTACCCTGCGTCTGGTACCGGAGTTTATCCGTTCGCCGCTGTCGGTCGTTCTGTTTCTTGTCAGTGCGTGGCTGGTCATCGGAAAAGAGGTTAAATCGCATTGGATGATTTTGGGCGGTGCGCTTACAGGACTCATCATCGGCTTGTTTTAGCTTGAGTTTATCAAAAAAAACGATACAATGATAAGAGACGGATTGTCAGTTGATAAACGGATGGGAAATCTGATTTAGGAGGTAATACATGAACACATTGTCTGTGCAGATTAATGATCATTTGCATTATATCGGGGTCAATGACAGGGACACCCGGCTGTTTGAAAACCTATGGCCTTTGGAACACGGGGTATCGTACAATTCGTATCTGTTGACCGGTAAGAAAACCGCGTTATTGGATACGGTGAAGATAACCAAAGTGGATACCTTTGTGGAAAAAATCCAGGAAGTGCTGGGGGATCGCCCACTGGATTATCTCGTGGTGCATCATATGGAACCCGACCATTCGGGGTCCGTCCGCACGATCAAGCAATTGTACCCCGATGTGACGATCATCGGAAACAAGCGTACGGCCGATTTTCTGAACAATTTTTATGAAATCACCGACGGGATTCAGATTGTGGAAGACGGCGAAACCCTCGATTTAGGCGATCAGAAGCTGACGTTCTACACAACACCCATGGTACACTGGCCCGAGTCGATGGTGAGTTTTGAAGAAACAACCGGCACGCTGTTCTCGCAGGATGCCTTTGGCGGCTTCGGGGCGCTGAACGGCCCGATTTTTGACGACGAGATCAACTGGGAGTTCTACGCACAGGAAACTGTCCGCTACTATTCGAATATTGTCGGAAAGTTTTCCAAACAGGTGCAGGCGGCTCTGAAGAAACTGGGCGGGCTGGATATCAAGATGATCTGCCCGGTACACGGACCCATCTGGCGCGACAATCCCGGCAAGATCGTCGATCTGTATGATCGCTTAAGCCGCTACGAATCCGAAGAAGGCGTTGTTATCGTATACGGTACGATGTACGGAAACACCGAGGTCATGGCGGAGACGATTGCCCGCACCCTGGCCGAAGAAGGAATCAAAAACATTATTGTACACGATGTATCCAAGACGCATAATTCCTACATTCTGACCGATATCTGGCAGTATCGCGGCCTGATTCTGGGATCGTGCACGTATAACAATTATCTCTTCCCGTATATGCACAATCTTTTGAATGTGATTAAAATGAACCGCCTGCAGAATCATATTCTGGGTATGTTCGGCTCTTTCAGCTGGAGCGGAGGTGCGCTGAAGGCGCTGCAGGAATTTGGCGATACCTGCGAATACGACGTCATTCAGACAACCGCGGAAGCCAAGGGAGCCGCAAAGCAGGAAGATCTGGAAGCCTGCCGGCAGATCGGAAAAGAAATGGCCGCCAAACTGAAAGCCCTGCGAACCGAATAAGACAAAAAACTACGAGGCCGTTGCCTCGTAGTTTTATAGTGAAGACAAACTTACTGCGCGTAAGGGTCGAAAAACGGATCTCCTCCGCCGGCGGCTCCGCTTGCGGGAGCTTGTCCGGGCACGGCGGAAATTACAGCCGCGACAGTGGCGGGTGCATGCCACAAGAACGCGGCTGTGGAGCAATTTC
>JAAYQA010000087.1 GCA_012519495.1 Tissierellia bacterium
AGAGGGAATCCGGGTCCACACCTGGACGGCGGATGAAGATGCCCATATTCTGGCAGCGCTGGCGCTGGGTGCAGACGCCGTGATTACCAACGAGCCGGCCCATGCCGTGCGCCTGCGCGAATCTTTTGTGCGCGATCCCGCTGCCTACCGCCCGGTTTTACGCGAACTCGGACTGGAGGTGTAAGTTGGAAAACACAAAAAAGCGCAAGCTCAACTATCCGCAGACCTTTCTGATCGGCTTCGGGTTTTTGGCGTCGAGCCTGGCCTGGAGCATTTACAATTCCCAGGTGCCTTTGCTGTTATCGGAACGTTTTCTTATGACTAATGCCATGATCGGAACGATTATGACCATTGATAATTTCTTCGGCGTCATTTTTCAGCCGCTGGTCGGCGCCTGGAGCGACAACACCCGCACCCGCCTAGGGCGGCGCATGCCCTGGATCGCCATCGGCCTGCCGGTATGCGCGATTCTTTTTGCCCTGATCCCGCTGCAGCATGTGCTGTGGCTGTTCATGGCGGTGGTGATCGGTTTTAATCTGATAATGTCTTTGTGGCGCAGCCCCGTAATCAGCCTGATGCCGGATGTGACAGCGCGGCCTTTGCGCAGCCAGGCCAACGGTATTATCAATCTGATGGGCGGGCTGGGTTCGATCCTGGCGTTTCTGGTTGGCGGCATGCTGTCGGATGTGCGGGAAGACAAATTCTATGCCTTTTTGTTTGCAACCATCGTTATGCTTTTTGCCTTGGGTGTGCTTCTTTTGTTTGTACGCGAACCCGACAGCATACTCTATAAGAAACAAAAACAAATCCCGATTCGCGACCATTTGGCGAACCGCTGGGCACAAGAAGCGCTACTTGTGCGCGACGAAACGGAAAGCATCGATACAAAACCCGCAGAAGAAACAAAGCAACGCAGTCTGACCGCTTTTTTGGGATTACCCCGCGCGGAACAGGTAAGTCTGATTGCTTTGCTGTTCGCTATTTTCAGCTGGTTTATGGGTTTTAATGCGATTGAAACCTTCTTCACCTTATTTGCCACCAATGAATACGGCATTACCGGCGGCCAGGCCACCATTATGCTCACCGGCTTTTCCCTAACCTTTTTGGCCTTTGCGCTGCCTGCCGGATTAATCGGTCAACGGATCGGGCGCAAACGGACCATTCGCATCGGACTTGTCGGCATTGTCGTGATGTTTCTTCCCATCCTGATGCATCCTTCGCAATGGCTTGTGCAGATCCTGCTCTTGGGTGGCGGTTTCTTCTGGGCCTGTGTCAATATCAACTCCCTCCCCATGGTGCTGGAGTTCGCATCGGTGAAAACTATCGGCTCTTTTACCGGCTATTATTATCTGTTCTCCTTTACCGCAGCCATTGTCAGCCCGATTCTGTACGGCTTTCTGCAGGACTTGGCGCATTCGTACAGTCTGCTGTTTGTGTATGCGGTAATCTGCTTTGCTATTGCCTTTGTCTGTATGCTTTTTGTCCGGCATGGGGATAATTTGGAATTGGCTGTCACGGAAGGACGTAAATGAATCCTTTCCTATTGCCTCTTTCAGAAAGCCAAACAGAAACGAACCCCCTTTGTTGGTTGTTCCAACTTGGGGGTTCGGTACATCTGGATCCTGACATGCGTGTTTCGTCACTATCCGATTATTTTTCGTTTCTTATTTTTTTATTTCCGAACGGACAAGAATGTTTAATTCACCACATTGATCGGCTTTCCATCTAGAAACGCCTGCAGGTTTTCTTCTGTTGCACGAATGATGCGTTCGCGGGCTTCTTTGGGTGCCCAGGATATATGGGGCGTAATGAAACAGTTTTTTGCCGTTAATAAAGGATTGTCTTCCGTTATCGGTTCCACCGACACGACATCCAGCCCGGCGGCATACACTTTTCCGGTTTGCAGCGCATCGGCCAGATCCTGTTCGTCGATCAGCTGGCCGCGGGCGTTGTTCAGCAGGATAACGCCGTCTTTCATTTTGGCTATGGTGTCCTTATTGATCATTTTCGCATTGTCTGCGGTTAAAGGCGCATGCAGACTGATGACATCGGCCCGGGCAAAAAATGCATCCGGTTCTACATACGGTTCGCCGCGGGACGAGTCGCCATAGGCCATCACCTGCATGCCCAAGGCTTTTGCAATGTTTGCCACCGCCTGCCCGATGCGTCCGTATCCCACAATGCCCATGGTTTTTCCAGCCAGTTCAATCAGCGGATAGTCCCAATAGCTCCAGTCCGGGTTTTTGGCCCATGCACCTTCCCGCACGCCGTCGGAATGATGCCCGATCCGATGACAAATCTCCAAAAGCATTGCGATGGCAAACTGCGCCACGGCCATGGTTCCATAGGTGGGAATGTTGGTCACCGTCACCCCGTGCTCTTTGGCTGCATCCACATCTACGACATTGTAGCCCGTCGCCAACACCCCTACATAACGCAACTTGGGGCTGCGGGCAAAGATCTCTCTTGTGAGCGGCGTTTTGTTGGTGATCACAATGTCCGCCTTGTCGATCCGGCTGAGGATTTCTTCCGTATCCGCATTCGGCGAACGATCATACACCGTCAGTTCGCCGATGCGTTCGATCCGTTCCCACGATAAGTCACCGGGATTGGTTGCATAGCCGTCCAGCACAACGATTTTCATTCGCTTTGCCCCTTTCTTTTTGTCTGCCTTAATTCGCCTTGCGAAGCTGCTGTATCGTTTCCTGCAAAAGTGCGTAGCCTTCATCCGGGTCTTCTGTATGCATCACGGAGCGTTCCATGGGGCAAATACCGGTATTGTCCCGATTGCTGATAAGATCAATCACGCGGCCGGCCTGTATCTGCACGCCGTTTTTTTGCAGGAAGGCTTCTCCCGCTTTGCTCATGGTGTTGGCGTAAGCCGCTTTGGCTCCGCCTTTCACGAGTATCATGGCCGCGGCTTTTCCGATCAGGCGGTCCACCACCAGCGCATCTTTAAACAGCGTGGGCTCTTCTTCGTAAATGGCAATCAGCGGGCTTACCCCACGGCCGTCGGCCCGGTGGATGATCTCTCCGTTTCGAATGAGGACCACGCTGGTTCCTTCTTTGGCGATGGCGTCCTGTGCCTCTTCATAGGCACGTCCGGCAAAGAGAAGTTCCGTTTGTTCTTTTCTGTTTGTTTCCATGCCCAACAATCGTTCAATCCCCAGTACAATCGGGGGAATCAGGATCAGCTGCAGGACGATGCCCGGTAAGCCCATGCTGACGGCGGCAAAAACGGATGCGCCCTGAAACGCGCCGTTGGTCCCCAGAACCAGCGCTGCAAAAATCAATCCGTACACCACACGCCCGGCCATCATCCCGCCTACCAGCGAGGGATACACCGCGCGGGTGAACCGGGTGCGGATCAAACCGCTCACCAGACCATAGGTCATCAGTTCGCCTGCCATCATGGGAAGCACCGGAAACGCCGGCGGCATGCCGGTTAATACGCTGGAGAGCACAGGGGTCAAAAGTCCTGCCAGAGCGCCCAGTTTCGGCCCGCAGACCAGCCCGCACAATAAAACGGGGATATGCATCGGCAAAAGCACCGTACCGGGAACCCCGAACGCATGTCCGGTGAAATACGGAATAATCAGCCCCAGGGCTACAAAAAGTCCTGCCAGTATCAGTTTTCTGTTTGTATCTCGTGCCATTTCATCCTCCTTTGTTCTTATCCTCTATTGTACTATATTCCATCCGAATCTCCATAAAAAAATCACCCCGTTTGTACGGAGTGATTCCTGCTGCTGCGGTTAAGCCAGATTCTTCTTTACATGCGCCGCGTAGGAGTCGGCTATCAGCTGAATGAAGCTTTCCGTGTCGGCATCCACCGGCTCGCCGTTATCGTCCAGCTTTTCATGTGCGCCGCCGAAGTATACTTCCGGCTGCTGCATAATCGGCATATCCAAAAAGGAGATCGACTGCCGCAAATGATGATTGGCCCCGAAACCGCCGATCGCACCGGGTGAAGCCGACAGGACTGCTACGGGCTTGCCGTTCCAGACGCTCTTGCCGAACGGACGCGATCCGGTGTCCATGGCGTTTTTTAATACCGGCGTGGTGGATCGATTGTACTCCGGTGTGACCAGAAGGATCGCATCGTATCCCTTGACCGTTTCGCGGAACGCACGGACTTCTTCCGGCAGATTGCCTTCTGTGTCAAAGTCTTCATTGTAAAAAGGCAATTTGCTGATATCTACGATCTCTGCGGTAAAATCCTCCGGGAGGCGTTTCATGACGGCTTTTGCCAGTTTTTTATTCAAGGAGCCTTCTCGCAGGCTGCCTACCAATACTCCGATTTTCAAATTTCGTTCATCCTTTCTTGTTTATCTCAATATTACTAATTAGTTATATACCCACGGTTTCTTTTTCTAATCGCTTTTCAGCTTCTGTTTCTTTTTTCCGTAATCCTTCCAACCGATCTCTTTTTCCTTCCAGTTATGGATCGTAATATCCTGCGGGGCGGTCGTGTCCAGATCGTCCCAACGGATCGGCCAGGCGATGGCTGCCTTCTCCCGCGCACGCAAAGAAAACGGGCATATGGCGGTGGCGCCCCGGCGGTTTCTGTGAAAATCCAGATACACTTTCCCTTTTCGTTTCTGTTTGCTCATATTGTCCGTAAAGCGTTCGGGCCATTTCTGTGCGGCGGCGGCCGCCACATTTTTGGCAAATGCATGCACGGCATCAAACGAAGCGGCCGGTGTCAGCGGCACCACAATATGGTAGCCCTTCCCGCCGGAGGTCAGCAGAAAACTTTCCAGCTCCAATTCATCCAATAAGCTTTTCACCTTTCTAACATTGTCGCGCAGGGTGTCCAATGAAACCCCTTCGTCCGGATCCAAATCAAACACACAGCGATCCGGCTTCTCCATTTTTTCGGCGCGCGAACCCCATATATGAAATTCCAGCGTGTTCATCTGCACGGCCAGAAGCATTTGCTCTTTGTCTTCCAGTACGATATACGGGCTTTTGTCTCCGTCCGACTCTTCCACGAGCCGGGCGCCGTATGGGTCGGACGCATTGGGATGCTTCTGATAAAAGCATTCCTCCGCTGCCCCGTCTGGGCAGCGCACCAGCGACACAAGCCGGTTTTTCAGTTCCGACATCAAATGATCGGCGATCGCCTCATAGTAGGAAAAGACTTCTTCTTTGGTGATGGTCTCTTTCGGGTACAGGATCTTGTCCGGAGAAGAGAGCTTCACGCCGGTTTTTGCGGAAGTTTTATCCGCCGTCTTTCTTTTGGCAGGGGCTTTTTTTGCGCGGACCTCTTTGGGATCGGCGTCTTTTCGCAAGCCTAAAAACACGGGATGGCGCAGGTGACCGTCCTGCGTGCGTTCGGTAAATTTAACTTCCGCCAGCCACTTTTCCGAAACCCAGTACACACTTTCCTTGGCGCGTTTTTTGGGCGCTTCCTTTAATACCGGGGTTTTTCTTGTGATTTTTTGCAGTTCTTTATATAAAGACAGCCGCTCCTCTTCGGTAAAACCCGTGCCGGCGCGACCGGCATACACCCAATCGTTCCCCTTTTTCTCCCCGAACAAAAGGGCCGATATCCCGTTTTTTCTATCCTCTGTTTGCGTAAAACCCGCCACCAGAAAATCATCGCGCCCGGGCAATTTGCTTTTTATCCAGTTTCGGTTTCGGCCGCCGGTGTATTTTGCGCTGAGCTTTTTGGAGATGATTCCTTCCAGCTGATTCTCTTTTGCGCTTTGCCAAACGCCCGCGCCGTTTCCTTCCACATGCGGGCTGTAGACAAGCTCTTTCGGCACGTTTTTCAAAAACGCTTCCAACTGCTTTTTTCGCTCCTGCAGGGTTTGTCCCCGCAGGTCCCGCCCGTTCAGATACAATGCATCAAACGCCATATAGCGAAACGCGGCGTCTTTGTTTCCTTTGATCGCCTGCTGCAATGTCTGAAAGTCCGTTTTCCCCGCTTCATCAAACAGGACCACCTCGCCATCCAGCAAAAAACCGTCCTTGTCCCAATCGTCGGCACGGTTTTTCAGCAGAGGAAAGCGGTCGGTAAAATCGTTCTGATTTCTTGTGAGCAAACGGGTTTTGCCGTCCTTTTTTTCCAGCAAAATGCGATACCCGTCGTATTTGATCTCATGCCCCCAGGCATCGCCTGCAGGCGGCTTTTCGGCCGTTTCACAAAGCTGCACCTTCACCTTTTCCGGGAAGAGGTCTTCCTCTGTCCGTTCCTCCATCCCTTTTTTATCCAGGCCCGACACGACACTCGTCGTCCAGGGTTCGATTCCTGCCTTGTTTTGTGCAAAAGCATCTTTTTCTTTAATCAGGAGCCAATTTTCCTGTTTTTCTTCCGTTTTCATCCGCACCAGCGCCCATTTTCCCTGCAGGCGCTCTCCGTGCAGAACAATCTTAACCGAGCCTTCTTTTATCCCCTTGGCAAAGTCTTCCTGTTCTTCCCAGGTACCGCGGTCCCAAATGAGCACCGTCCCGCCGCCGTATTCGCCTTTGGGGATCGTGCCTTCAAAATCCTTGTAATCATAGGGGTGGTCTTCTGTACGCACGGCCAGCCGTTTGTCTTTCGGGTTAAAGGACGGTCCTTTCGGCACGGCCCAGCTTACCAGCACGCCGTCATGTTCCAGACGAAAATCATAATGCGTCCGCGACGCATAGTGCAATTGCACCACAAACTGCCGGTCTTCTCCGGAAGAAGTGCCGCCTTTGGGTTCTGCGGTTTTGCCAAAGTCCCGTTTCTCATTGTATGCCTGCAGTTTGTCTGTCACGCTTTATGCCTTCTTTCTTTTCTTCGGTTTCTCGTCCGACTCCTTGTCGATACTCTGACGGAGCAGATCCATAATATCCACCACCTTGGAATCCGGTTTTTCTTCCTCGGTTTCCGGTTCCGGATCTTCTCCGGTTTCAATTTTCTCCTCAATCCATTTCATCAGTGCTTCCGAATACTCGTTCTTATACTCACCCGGCTCCCAGGGTTCTGTCATCGACTCGATCAGCTGCAAAGCCAGGTCCTTTTCTTTTTTTGTAATCTTGGCCGATTCCGGATATTGCAGTTCGTCTGCTGCACGCACTTCATTGGCAAAGCGGATCAGATTCAAAACCAGGGCCTCCTTATGGGCATAAATGGCGCACAAATGCTCCTTCGTCCGGATCACAATGCGCGCAATGGCCATTTTATTTGCCTCCTGCAAAACTTCCCGCAACAGCACATAAGGTTTTTCCCCGCCTTTTTGCGCCTGCAGATAATACGGCTTATCCAGAAACATCGGGTCCAGTTCTTCTCCGTCGATAAACTGTTCAATATCGATCGACTTGTTTGCCTCGGGTTTCACTTTTTCGAAATCTTCATCCGACAACAAAAGATAATTGCCGTCGGCATATTCGAATCCCTTTACAATCCGGTCCCAGGGGACTTCCTCCCCCGTTTCTTCATTGACCCGCTCGTAGCGGATCCGGGATGAATCCTTGCTGTCGATCAGACGGAATTTGATCTGGGTCGATTTTTCCGCCGTAATCAGGGAAACGGGAATTGATACCAAGCCAAAAGACAGGCTTCCTTTCCATACCGGTCGCATATGCGTTCTCCTTTTCTTGCTTCTTAGAAAAATCATACCCATTTCAATGTGGTATACTGCAGGAAAACGGAGGTGTGTTATGACCCAAACTCTACGCGAACAATTCGTTGCAGGCCAAAAACCGCTGGGCACGTTTCTGAATCAGTTTGGCGGTGCCGCGATAGAAATCATCGCGAGTGCAGGCTTCGACTATCTGATTATCGACGCCGAACACGGCCTGTACGATGTAAATACGATTGCGGATTTGCTGCGTACAGCAGACAGCGCTGGGATCCACGCGCTGGTACGCATCCCGGAACCCACCCGCGAATGGATTCTGCGCGCGCTGGATGCCGGAGCCGCGGGCCTGGTCGTCCCCAATATCCGCACGATCGACGAAGTACAAACCCTGCTTCGCTATGCCAAATACCCGCCCGCAGGCGAACGCGGCTATGCGCCTGTGCGCGCAGCCCGCTACGGCACCGCCGGCACCGCCGATGCGATCCAGAAAGAAGCCAATGCAAACACCCTGCTCTTTCCGCAATGCGAAACCAAAGAAGCGCTGACCATTATCGACGAGATTCTGCAATTGGACGGGATCGACGGCGTCTTTGTCGGCCCGTATGATCTTTCCTCGGCCATGGGGATTATCGGTCAGTTCTCCCATCCCGATCTGATAAGCGCCATCGACACAATCCGCGAGCGATGCGAAGCCTATCGGAAATTTTCACTCATTTTCGCCCCCGACGCGGCCGGCGCGCAGGCTTATTATGAAAAAGGCTACGAAAGCGTCGCCGTCGGCCTGGATTACGGCGTTCTGCTGGAAGGCTATACGCAATTGCAAAAAGAAAGCAAAGCATAAAAAATCCCGTGTTTCCGATCGGAAACACGGGATTCTCTTTTATCCCAATAATTGTTTGGCCTGCTCGGTCAGTGGCAACAGATCGGAGCGGTCAAAGAGCCTCACATCAAACTTCCGGTTCAAAGCACCAAAATGCTTCAGACCAAAAGCAATGCGGTTCAAGTACGAGAACACGCCGATTGCACCGGTCGA
>JAAYQA010000014.1 GCA_012519495.1 Tissierellia bacterium
CCCACCGGTATTACTCTGGACAATATGCCCTATATCATTTTGATGGCAGTGGCACTGGTTGGACTGGGAGCCTTTGCTCTTCGTAAACGCGCGCAGAACTAAGAAATAACGATTTGCAATAGAACCATATACGCCCGGGCGGCGGCGCAAAAGCGCCGCCGAATGCCCGGGCGTTTTGTTATGGAGGCGAAACTTTTGAATTTCTCGGAAAAATTTCTGAAAACGGCCAACCGGACATTGGACTTTTTTGTCATGCTCACACTGGTGCTCATAACAGTGTATGCGGCGTATGCTCTGTGGGATAACGGCATGGTATACGCGGCAGCGGAAAATGTGCAGCTGGAAATGCAACAGTTAAAGCCCACGGAAGAAAACGGCCACTCTTTTGAAGAACTGCTGAAGATTAATCCCGATGTGGTGGCCTGGGTCACTCTGGACGACACCAATATTGACTATCCCATTGTACAGGGAAAAGATAATATGGAATATGTAAACAAAAATGTGTACGGGGACTTTGCTTTAGCCGGCAGCATTTTTTTGGATTCCCGCAATGACCGCCATTTTACCGACACCTATTCCCTTTTATACGGCCATAATATGGCGGAGGGAAAAATGTTCGGGGATTTGCAATTGTACAAGGAAAAAGAGTTTTTCGATGCCCATTTGAAAGGGCAATTAATTTTACCGGATACATCCTATGATTTGGAGATATTTTCGGCGATACTGGTAAACTCGTCCGACGATTATATTTTTGACCCCAATGCCTGGGACGGGGATATAGAGCCCTTATTGCAATATGCGGAGGAAGAGTCTCTGTTTTTGCAACGGGATATTTTTGAAAAAGTGCAAGGCTTAAACGGCGAGGCCCAAATTCTCGCGCTGACCACCTGCACCTACGAATTTACCGACGCCCGTACGGTGCTTTTGGCGTATATGGTGCCAAAAAACGGAGGAGGCGCCCAATGAGAATGCGCAGAACCACCGGCGCCATACTGGTATTATTGGGAGCAGTGCTCATGGGGGCGGCACTGCTCCTTTATATGCACAATAAGCAGGAAGACGAAGAGGCGGGGGAAGCGTCCCGCGCCATTATGCAGACCATGCGCAGTTCGGTAGACGACGAAATCGTACCGGTACGTCGCCCCGTGCCCGAAGAAGCGGAAAAAGAGATGAAGGTATTTCCCATTGACGGATACGACTATATGGGCTGGCTTACCATGCCTACGGTGGATCTGGAGCTGCCCATTATGGCGGAATGGGACTATGAGCGGCTGAAAATTGCCCCTTGTCGCCAATTCGGTTCCATTGAAAGCAATGATCTGGTCATTGCCGCCCATCACTTTGAAAACCACTTCGGCTATTTGGGGAATTTGCAAATTGACGACGAAGTGTTTTTCACCGATGTAGAAGGCAACGAAATTGCCTATGTGGTGCGGGATACCACCGAATTGCAGGAAACCGACACCGGCGCCATTGAAAACACGCCCTATGATCTGATACTTTACACCTGCACTTTTGATCTGGTACGTCGCACTACGATCTTTTTAGAGCGGGTTCCTTAAATCTCTTCTGCTTCGGAGGCCAATACGCCTACCAGATCGTAGCCTTCCGCCCGGGTTACCGACACGGAAAGAATCGTACCCGGGAGCAGTTTATTTCGGGTTTGTATAAATACCGTACCGTCCACGTCCGGGGCGTCGGCCCAGCTTCTGCCCGCGTAACCCTCGGGGGTTTTTTGATCCACAATAACGGGGATGGTTTTTCCCACCAGCCGGTCGTTTCGGCTCATATGAATATCCATTTGCAGCGCCATGATGCCTTCCGCACGGCGCTCTTTTATTTCCCGGGGCAATTGATCCGGCAGACGGGCGGCGGGGGTTCCCTCTTCCCGGGAGTAGGGGAATACGCCCAGGCGTTCAAAGGCGTAGGCCGCCACAAAGTCCTGCAGCTCCCGGTAGTTTTCTTCCGTTTCTCCGGGGAATCCTGTGATCAGGGTGGTGCGCACCGTGAAGTCCGGATGGGCGGCGCGCAGCTTTTTGAGGGTGGTTTCGATTTCTTCACGGCCGGTTTTTCGACCCATGCGCCGCAGGACCGAATCGGAAATATGCTGGATCGGCATATCGATGTATTTGACGATTTTTTCCTGTTCGGCCAGGACGCGGATGAGTTCGTCCGTTACGGATTCCGGATAGGCGTAGAGCAGGCGGATCCACTGCAGACCATCAACGGCGCAGAGCTTTTCGAGCAGTTCGGGCAATTTTTTTTCGCCGTACAGGTCTTCTCCGTAGCGGGTGGTGTCCTGTGCGATTACGATGAGCTCCTTTACCCCGCGGGAGGCCAGGTCTTTTGCCTCTGCCAAAAGTTCCTCCATGGGCGCGCTGACATACGAACCCCGGATGGAGGGAATGACACAGTAGGTGCACCGGTTGTCGCAGCCCTCGGCAATTTTCAGATAGGCATAATGCGGAGGGGTCGAAAGCCAGCGTCCGTGAAAGGAAGGGCCTTTTCCTTCTTCGGGAAGTAAATCAGCCAGACGCTTGTAGTCGGCTGTGCCCAAAAGCGTATCGATCTCGGGTATCTCTTCGAGCAGCTCCGCCCGGTAGCGTTCGGCCAGACAGCCCATGACATAGAGTTTGGTGTCATCTTTTTTTGCTGCAGCCAGTGACAAAATCGCATCGATACTTTCTTTGGTGGCATCTTCAATAAAACAACAGGTATTAACAACAAGAAGATCCGCATCGTTGGGATTATCGGTCAGCGTATGTCCTTTTTCCAGAACACCGGCCAGGGCAATCTCTGTGTCGACACGGTTTTTATCGCAGCCTAAGGAGACGGCGTGAATTTTCATAGGGAATTCCTTTCTCTACGCAGGGTTTCTTGGTATATAATAGTTTACAAAGGCAGGATGTACTCTATTAAACCATATTTTTTTCCCCGGATGCAATAATATGGGGTGTACATACGTTAAGTAGATGAAAAGGAGCGCAATATGCTGCAGATGCTTTTTCTTCTGGCATTGGAAGAAGACAGTGAGAATACGGAGGCTTTGATCCGTCGAATCGGGCAGGATGATCCCGATGCGTTTGCGCGCTTTTATCAGGAGACGGAACGGGCGCTGTATGCCTACACGCTCTCTTTGACAAAAGACCATCACGATGCGCTGGACATTATGCAGGACACGTATCTGAAGGTGCGCGCCGCGGCGCATTTGTATGAGCCCCGCGGCAAGCCGATGGCCTGGGTGTTTACCATTGCAAAAAACCTGACCCGGGACCGCTTTCGGGCACAGAGCCGTTTTCAGGATGTGGAAGACGGCATGGAAGACGATGCGCGTTTTTCCTATGTGCACGACGCGACCGACCGTATGGTGCTGGAGACGGTTTTGCAGACCTTGTCGGAGGAAGAGCGGGAAATCGTACTATTGTATGCGGTGCAGGGTTATAAGCACAAAGAAATTGCCGAGGCTCTGAATCTGCCGCTCAATACCGTTTTGTCCAAATATCGCCGCGCGCTCGGAAAACTCCGAAACGAATTGACGAAGGGAGGTGCGCTGTGAAAGAACATGAGATCATAGAACGACTGCAGCGTGCCATTACGGACACCCCGATTGATCTTCTGGAGAAGCTGCAAAACACCGATGTAGTAAAGATGTCCGCCCATGACGCATACACCAAACAGGACGAACCGCAGGAAAAGAAACGTGCGAAGGTGATTCCCTTTACGCGCTTTAAACCGATGCTGGCCGCAGCCATGCTGGTTATGGCGATCGGCCTCAGCTGGATGTGGGCACAGATGCCTGTAACAACGTTGTTTTTGGATATCAACCCCTCTGTGGCGCTGACGCTGACCCGTTTCCACAAGGTAAAAGAGGCGCGTGCCTATAATGCGGACGGCGAGCGCCTGCTTCAGACACTGGATCTGAAGGGGATGGACCGAGAAGAGGCCTTACGCGCCCTGCGTGCGGCTTTGCCGGATGCACAGGCGGCTCTACTGAGCGTAGATACCGGAGAAAACCGCCGGCAGGAAGAAACCGACACCGCGGTCCGCGTGCTGCGAGAAGATACACAGATCGTTTTGAGCCAGGCGTTTACCCCCACAGATACCGGCGAAGCGGATGCTGTGCAGTTCCATATCAGCCCCGGCAAGTTGGAGCTTGTGAAAAAAGCGCTGCAGGCCGGTTCCATCCGGCAACCGGAACAGCTGGCGGAAATGCCGATCGACGAATTGATTGCCGCTTTGTATGAAGAAGCGATCGACATTCATACACTGGTCCGCGTAGACGGCGACACCACACCTTTGGAACCCAAACCGACCCCGCCGATGGAAATCATCTGGCCGGAACCCGAAACGGAACCCCCTGTCACCGAACCCCCTGCCACGGAACCGCCCGTCCAATGGGAGGACGATGACGACTGGGACGATGACGACTGGGA
>JAAYQA010000088.1 GCA_012519495.1 Tissierellia bacterium
ATCTTTCCACTGTCATTAGACAAAACAAAACCCCGAAAGGGGACGGAAACTATCACCTTTCTTGACGTACTTCGCAACTGTTTCGGCAAGTATTAGACAAAACAAAACCCCGAAAGGGGACGGAAACCAGCACCGCCCAGACGGCCAGAAAGAAGAATACTATTAGACAAAACAAAACCCTGAAAGGGGACGGGTACACCCCAACTATTACCAAATCGAGTATTTGAAAGGAGTAGCCATGATTCTCTATGTCACATCAAACAAGGCAAAAATCAGCGTGAAGGATAACACCTTCGTTATTGAAGAGGGGGATCTAATCCGTAGCGTTCCGGCTGAAACGCTGGATTCTGTGTTATTATTCGGGAAAACCGAGCTGACGCATAGCTGCATACGGAATCTTCTGATACGAGGCATTCCGGTTACGTTTCTTTCTTCAAAAGGAGAGTATTTCGGTCGTCTGATGTCTACTTCTCATTCAAATATTGCCCGGATTAAAAAACAAATTGCCTGTACGGCCGATACAGATTTGAGAATGAAAATGGCAAAGCAATTTGTATGCAACAAGATCAAAAACCAAACGGTTGTTTTGCGAGCGTATCAACGTACACATAAAAAGAAACTCGATGACGTTTTTACTCAGTTAAGACGTGCAGCTGCAAATGCCGTATCGGCAGAAAATGAGGAGTCTCTCATGGGGTATGAAGGGATTGCATCACGCAGCTACTTTCAGGGTCTGTCTTCGATTATCCATCCCGATTTTCGTTTCAGTGGTAGGACGAGGAGACCCCCTAAAGACGCTTTTAATTCGATGCTGAGTCTGGGCTATACACTCTTGCTGTATGAGTTTGTGAGTGTGATAGAAAGTCAGGGGCTGTCCGCCTACGCAGGATTCTTACATAAGGATCGCGTGAATCATCCCACCTTGGCGAGTGATCTTATGGAAGAGTGGCGCGCGGTAATTGTGGATAGGGTAGCTTTAAGCCTTGTTTTAGGTCGCGAAATTTCCATAGACAGCTTTGTTCTTGATGAAGAAACGGGAGGCGTGCGTCTGGATAACACTGCCATGCGAAAATTCCTGACAAAATTGGAGATGAAAATGAAAACCAATACGAATTACCTACAGAATCAAATGGCTCCAATGAGTTTCAGAAAAGCGATTGGTCATCAGGTGACTTCTCTTGTGCGGGTGATCGAAGACAGGGACCCTGATTTGTATAACGCCATGGTAATCCGGTAGATACTGCGATGAAATTTCAAAACAGAGCATCGGAAGATGCCTATGACGGAAAGCTGTTGGTTTTGATAATCTATGATATTATTGATAACAATAACAGGAATCGTTTGGCGAAATACTTGAAGGGCTATGGTGTTCGCGTTCAGAAGTCAGCATTTGAAGCGTATCTGGATAAGAAGAGAAGAACCCGCCTGATAGACGGTTTGCACCGATTTGTTAAAGAACGGGATAGTATAAGGATTTATATCTTGGACAGGGAAAGAGAAATTATTACGCTGGGAGAGGAAAAAGACTGGGAGTCAGAGGATATCCTGATCATTTAGGAGGAATAGCATGTTCAACAGAATACTGTTTTCTGCCGTGGGAGGAACCGATCCTATTGCAAATTATAAAGACGGACCGATATTGCACATATGTCGCGTGTATAGACCGTCGGTGGTCGTCCTGTATTTAAGCGCAGAGATGTGCATTGCACAGGAAAATGATAAACGCTTTACGTACGTTTTGGAACAGCTCTGTGAACATTTACATTTTAAGATGGATATCCGCCTGATGCAAGATACAGAACTGCATGATGTGCACCATTTCGATGTAATTATTCCAAATTTTGCCAAACAACTGGAATCACTATTGGAGGAATTTCCGGATGCGGAGGTGATGTTAAACTTATCCTCAGGTACGCCGGCGATGAAAAGCGCTTTTCATACCCTCTCTGCCTTCTATCCGGATCGCACAAAAGGCATCCAGGTTTGGACGCCAAAGAAACGAATGAATCAGGTAGAAGAAGATCGAATCAATTATGATGTGGAGAGTTACTGGGAGCTGAATGAAGACAATGCCGAAGATTTTCAAAATCGATGTGTTGAAGCAGAAACCATTCAATTGTTAGCTAAGCACAAGCGGGGCATTGTGAAACAGTTGATTCGAATGATGGATTATCGTGGTGCCTGGCAAGTTGCAATGGATATCCAGGACGAGATTAGCGAGATTGCCCGATACGGCATCCTTTGGGCGGCAGAAAGATACGACTTAAACTACCATAAAATGATGGACCTACAGAAACAGTATGGTGAATTTTATCGCTTACCGGATAAGCATGATGATAGACGAAACACCGTTGAGTACATTTTATCAACAAAAGCCCGCGCCGAAAGACAGGCGTATGTGGATTTTTTACGCGCGTTAACCCCTTTGATAGTGGAATTATTCGAGCGATTATTGATCCACTATTTGAAAATAGATATTCCGCAGTATTATCAAGATTCGTCTGATCGCAAACGTTGGTCGGAAAACAAACTTCGCAATAGCGAGATCGAACAGATTTTGCAGGAGGGATTCAAATACCGTTTTCAATACGGAGATGTTTCATCAATGCATTTGGCAGTTATTCTCGAAAACCATGTTGAGAACGCAAGAGTAAAAAGCGCGATACTGCGATTGAGAGAGGTAGAAACGAAAGCCAGAAACCTGGTTGCACATCAGATGGTTTCTGTCGATGCAGAATGGATAGAAGCTAAAACCGGTATGACGCCGGATGCAATCGTGGAAACTATTTTGTTTCTTGCAAAGATCGGTGGTTTGGAAAAGTCAAAAGATGTGTGGAATTCTTATCAAGAAATGAACAAATCCCTTTTGCGTTTACTCTAACGTAGGAGTCTCAAGAAGGAGGCCGTATGAAAATATCTATGCGTCCGATAGCCCGGATTGAGACGGTGTTTTCACAGAAATTCGGGATACCGCGGCAGAGCGGACTGACTAATTTGCCGTCTCGCATTGTGTTTGAAAAGGAGTATCAGAATCCGGATGCGCTGAAAGGGCTATCGGAGTATTCGCATATCTGGCTGATCTGGTATATATCGGAACATGATACGGGAAAATGGAGTCCGACGGTGCGTCCGCCCCGGCTGGGCGGGCGTGTGCGCAAAGGCGTATTTGCTTCGCGTTCACCGCACAGGCCCAATCCGATCGGCATATCCTGTGTGCGTTTGCTTCAGGTAGAGTCCCATACAAAAGAAGGTCCGGTGATTACTGTAGAGGGGGCCGATCTGTTGGATGGCACACCGATTCTGGATATTAAGCCTTATGTCCCGTATTCGGATTCTTTCCCGGATGCCGAAGGCAGTTTTGCCAGTTCCAAGAGAAAATGCAAAGAAGTCATTTTGCCCAAACACCTGGCTCAAAAAATTCCGGAACATTTGCAGGAAGGCCTTGTACAAACCCTATCCCAGGACCCGCGCCCCGGCTACGCCGATGAGGATGACGAACGGCACTGGTCGTTTCTGTTTGCCGACTGGGATATCCATTTTCGCGTGCAAGGGGAGACGGCCGAGGTGATCGATATACAGGAGAAAGACGTTCCAAACGAATAGAATGGTTATACTTTAAACCGCAGTGCAAGCTGCGGTTTTTTATGTTGCCGGGACAACGTTATTCGATTTTGTTGTCTTACGAACTATATTTCTTATGGATCCGATTATAGAATGAGGGCAAATAGGGGGCGCAGAACTTTTTTGCCCGGGTTTGGTTCGCAAAACGGGGAGGTGAGAACGCTTTTGCGGGCGATGTACAAACAATGGAGGCACAGATGCATCAGATTCTATTGACGAATAACGAGACGGCGATTCGGGCGTTTCCGGGAAAGAGCATTCCGGTGGAAGGAGACAGCCGGGCCGTGCTGCGGGCGGTGCGAGACCGCGTTCACACGGGCTGGAAGCTGTTGACCCATCCGTTGGCCGCCAGTATCAAGATGTTGCATTCGCCGGTGGTTTCCGTGCTGATGGAGGAAGGAACGGGAGCGCCGGATGCGGAATCGTTAGCGCGGATCGAAAGCGATATCCTGACGCTGGACACGGTGTTGGGACAACGGGACTTTGATCACAGAAACAAGGACGCGTATCAGTTTGTGGACTGGAATCGGATGCAAAGTGCACTAAACGAATTGAATCGACAGAAAGGATGAAGACATTGCGACTGGAACATAATTTAGTCGAGATTAAAGATGTGGTCTTCGGGGATGCAACCCGTGTAGACGGCCATACGCTGATCGTCGACAAAGAAGATGTAATTGCGCGTCTGATGGAGTCGGATGAGAACATTAAAGAGCTTAAAATTGATCTGGCAAAACCCGGAGATAAAACCCGGATTATTCCAGTAAAAGACGTAATCGAACCCCGTTACACCGTTAAGGGAACACCCGGATTTGCGGCGGTTACCACGGAAGCCGGCCCCTTGGGCGACGGAGTGGTCAATATTCTGCATAATGTGGCGGTAGTAACCATTGGTGATATGGTAGGATTCCAGGAAGGAATTATCGACATGTGGGGCGAGGGGGCCCGCTGGACGCCGTTTTCCAAAACACTAAACGTCGTTGTGGATATTACCCCCGTAGAAGGCTTGCGTCCCCATGAACATGAGGAACTGGTACGCCTGGCAGGCTTGCGCGCTTCGGAAATTATCGGGGAAGCCGCCAAAGATGCAGAAATTGCGGAAACCAAGGTGTATGAAAAAGGATCCATTGCGGAAGAAAACGAAAAATATCCGGATCTGCCGAAAGTGGTCTATGTAGAAATGCTGATTTCTCAGGGTCTGCTGCATGCCAGCTATATTTACGGCGTAGACTCTGCTCATATTCTGCCCACCTATCTGGCGCCCACGGAAGAGCTGGACGGTGCGGTGATCAGCGGTAACTGTGTTGCGGCTTGCGACAAGATCACCACCTATCAGCATCAGAACAACAATGTTATCAAAGAGCTGTTTGCTTTGCATGGCAAGGAAATTAATTTCGTCGGCGTTATTATGGTGCCGGAACTGACCACACTGAAAGGGAAGTTTGTCACTTGTGATTATACGGCGAAGCTGTGCCGGGAACTGGGCGCGGATGGCGTTATTGTTTCCGAAGAAGGATACGGAAACCCGGACTCCGATCTTCTGATGATTTGTCAGCGTCTGGAGAGAAGCGGCGTAAAAACCGTGCTCATCACCGACGAATGCGCCGGGTGGGACGGCATGAGCCAGCCTTTGGCCGATACAGCCAAAGAAGCGGTGGCGGTCGTTTCCACGGGCAATGTGTCCCATGTGGTCACATTGGAAAAAGCAGACACCATTTTAGGCGATCCCCACGCCGTAGCAAATCTTGCGGGCGGATGGGAAGGCGCATATAACGAAGAAGACGGAACGATTCAATGTGAACTGAACGCGGTCATCTCGTCGACTTCGGAAATCGGTACGCATAACGCGACCATAGAACTGGTATAGGAGGCAGTCATGGCGAAGAAAATCTTATACTATCTGAATCAATTTTTCGGACAAATCGGCGGGGAAGACCAGGCACATATTGCGCCGCAGTTTAAGAAAGAAGCTGTGGGACCGGCTGCCGCATTTGAAAAAATGTTGGATGGCACGGGCGAAATTGTCGGTACGCTGATTTGCGGCGACAACTACTTTAATGAAAACGTGGAAGCCGTAGAACAGGAAATGCAACGGCTGTACGATGAATATAAGCCGGATCTGGTTGTGGCGGGCCCCGCCTTTAACGCGGGCCGTTACGGCATGGCATGTGCCGGCGTAGCTACCTTTTTTGACGAGCTGGATGTACCGGTAGTCAGCGGTATGTACGAGGAAAACCCGGGACTGGATACGGCCAAAGGGGCGGCTTATACGGTAAAAACACCGGATTCTGCCGCGGCTATGCGTAAAACCCTGCCCGTGATGGCCAATGTAGCCAAAAAACTCTTACAAGGCGAGCAACCCAATCCGGAAGCGGACGACTATTTCGTACAGGGCAAGCGTCTTACGGTGCTGGTGGATAAAACCGGTTCGGAAAGAGCCATCGAAATGCTGATGAAGCGATTGAAAGACGAAGAGTTTGAAACCGAAATGCCTATGCCTTCCTTTGACCTGGTGGAACCGGCTGCACCCATCGCGGATCTTTCCAAAGCGGTGATTGCGTTGGCAACATCCGGCGGGATTGTACCGTTAGGAAACCCGGATCGCATTCAATCGGCTTCGGCACAAAAATGGGGCAAGTACAATGTAGACGGACTGGATAATCTGGCCGACGGCTTTGCTACTATTCACGGCGGATACGACCCCGTATACGCCAATGAATCCCCGGACCGGGTCGTGCCTTTGGACGCGCTGCGGGAACTGGAAAAAGAAGGCGTAATCGGCGGCGTATACAAAGATTTCTATACCACCACGGGAACGGGAACCGCTGTGGGTAATTCGATTAAGTTCGGCGCGGAAATGGGCAAAGAGCTGAAAGAAGCCGGCGTAGACGGCGTCATTCTCACTTCCACCTGAGGCACCTGTACACGTTGCGGTGCAACGATGGTAAAAGAAATTGAAAAATACGGCATCCCGATTGTACACATGGCTACGATTACGACCATATCGCAGTCGGTAGGTGCCAATCGCATCGTTCCCACGGTTTCCATCCCGTATCCGGTAGGGAATCCGGAACTGGGTGAAAAAGAAGGGGAACTGCGCATGAAAATGGTGAAAAAAGCGTTGGAAGCTTTGAGCACCGAAGTAGAAGAACCTACGATTTTCCAGGTATAAAAACCAAAGCGCCCGGGATGAAATCGTGCCGGGCGCTTGGCTTACCCGAAATTGTTAAAAAATAAATATAAAATTGGAACCGTAAGGAGGCGCACAATGGACCAAACAA
>JAAYQA010000001.1 GCA_012519495.1 Tissierellia bacterium
GCGGTGCGCAAGAATTATCCCTGTGCCCTGGGTTCCAGTCAACTGTATCGGCAATGGATTACGGAGATGTTTGCCTTGTCGAAAGACGGCCTGCATCGGGGGATCGAAGTCTACAAACTGCGATTCCTGGAGCTGCTGCTCTACATACAGAATTTTAATCCGCAACAAGAGGCCCTGTGCCGTTATTATCAGCATTGTAAAAAGCAGAAGATTGAAAAAATCGAAGCGTTTCTGACGCAGCATCTTACGGAACGACCGACGATTGAAGAATTGTCGGAGCGGTTTTTGATCTCGAAAACGGCACTCAAACAAGCGTTTAAAGATCTATATGGCATGCCGATCTACACGTATATGATTCATTACCGTATGGAAACCGGCCGCCAGCTGTTAGTGGAAACGCGCCGGTCTATTACGGAAATTGCAAACGCGTTGGGTTATACGAATGTGAGCAAGTTTTCCGCGTGCTTTGCGAAGATTTACGGCATGCAGCCGAGCCGGTACCGCAATACGCACTGGATGAAGACGGGGGTGGAAGGGATTGTGTTGTAATCGCATTGAACCCTTGCTGGTGAAACAAGGTGCCCCGACGCTGGCGGGACTGAAATCGGGCAGTTTGTTTGTGTTTTCTTTTGCCTCTATGGAAACACTGCGGGAGGATATCCGAAAAATGAACCGCCGGATCGTACCAAAAGGGCTGCGACTGCTTCCATTGCGGATCCGGGAAGGCCGGGCACTTCTGTATGTGTTTCGGCCGCGCTGTTTGCAAAACGATTTATCGGATGCAAAGGCATGCGCGTATTTGCAACAATGCGGCTATGCCCGACGCAGTCTGAATGCGGATGTGGCCTGCCTGCGTTGTCGCGTGTGTCAATCGGCGGAGTTTCCGCACGAAATCGGCTTGTTTTTAGGGTACCCGCCGGAAGATGTTTTGGCTTTTATTGAAAAAGGACCCAAGCACTGCAAGCTGACCGGTTGCTGGAAAGTGTATCACAATCCGGAACAGGCCAAAGAGGTATTTGCGCGTTTTAAGGACTGTACGCGGGACTATCTGCAAAAATGGGAGAGGGGATCGACGATCGAAGAGTTGACGATTGCCTCTTAGGGCTAAAAAAGAAAGGTGTGAAGATCATGCGAGTGGTTGTCGTATATTGGAGCGGGACAGGCAACACGGAGAAGATGGCAAAGGCCGTTTTTGAAGGTGCGAAACAGGCCGGTGCCGATGTAGAGATCGTTACCGCTGCGGCGTTCCAGACAGACCGTGCCTATGATGCCTATGCATTCGGCTGTCCGTCCATGGGTTCGGAAGAATTAGAGGATGCGGAATTTGCGCCGATGTTTGCTGCATTCGAATCCAAACTTGCGGGTGCGTCGATTGCTTTGTTCGGCTCCTATGATTGGGGCGACGGAGAATGGATGCGCAACTGGGCAGACCGGTGCAGGAGTCTCGGGGCACAAATGGCCGCAGAGCCGGTCATTTGTCAGGGCGAACCGGAAGAAGAAGGGATTGCCTCCTGTCAGAATCTGGGAAAAGCCCTTGTAAGCTAAAAAGGTATACCTCCCTAACATATACCTCATTTATCCATAGGGCAAAAGGAGAGCCGATGCGGTTCTCCTTTTGCTTTATAATTATCGGCTTATACGTGATTAAATCGTCAGAAAAGAAAGTCTCTACCTATATATAATAAAATTATTTCATGAGAGCAATCATTTGTTATTACATATTGCAACGACAAAATATGCAGTATGGGAATTGTATATCGCGTTATGTTCATAAGCGTTTCTTATGAATTTTTGTTGTTAACCGCAGATACATGCCTATGAAAAGAATTTCCTTCCTATTAAGACGAAAAAATACGCGGGATACAGGAGAACCTTCCGCCTTTCATTAAAACAGAAACGGCTGGATTTTGCTGTTTTGCAGCGTTTCTTCGCGATGGTTTTTTTGTTTCCATCGCCTCTCTGATCGCCGCCGAAAGCTTATGGCAACGGATCGTGTCGGTTTGCCTTTCTTACAAAAAACAGAAAAAGAATACTTAATAGGAAGAGACTATCTGTTAAAAAATAAATACATAGATATTAAAATAATTTATCAGATTA
>JAAYQA010000089.1 GCA_012519495.1 Tissierellia bacterium
CAAACCGAATCCTTTGGAAAAACTGCGGATCACGATCAGATTGTCATAGGCCGGCAAAAATACGGCAGCGGAAGCACCCCGCGGCAAATAGTCCCCATAAGCTTCGTCAACAACGACATAGCTTCCGGTAGACACCGCTTTGTCCAGTATCCGTTGCAAATCCGGCAACGAGAGCGCCTGCCCGGTCGGATTATGCGGATGTTCCAGATGCACATAGGAAACCTCCGGTGTCAGGTTTTCACACAGCGCCTCCACCGGTATCCGAAACCCTTCTTCCTCACGCAAACAAAGCGCCTGCAAAGAAAAGCCCATCGCCTGCGCATGTGCCGCCGCTTCGGAAAACTGCGGTGCAATGCCCAGCGCCCGCCCTTTCGCCGGATCAAACAGCGCATGGATTTTATAGATCGCATCGATACTCCCTGCGGTCAGAAACAGATTCTCCGAAGACAAGGGGCAGGTATCACTCCACCAGCGGATCAGATCCTCTTTGATCCCGGGCAGGCTATGCGGATACGAAGCCCACAGTGCCGGTTTCATCAGATTCACCCCCGCAAACAGCGAGCTCTCCAATCCGTACGGATTATCCCCTTCGCCCAGGTCCAGTATATTGCCCGGGATGTCTTCCACATTGGCATACGACAGTGCCTTCACCCCGAACAAAGAGGCCCGTATACGTTTCTTCTTCATTAGTTATCAACCTACTCTTCCAAACATACTCTTCTTAGTAGTGTAACAGAGTAACGCGTCCGGGTAAAACAAAACCCCCGACGAGCGGGGGTTTCAAGGCCTGTGTACCTTAGGCGTTTTTGTTTTTGATGTATTCGTCGATTGCTGCGGCCGCAACTTTTCCGGCACCTGCTGCCGAGATAACGGTCGCTGCACCGGTTACGGCATCGCCGCCGGCGAATACGCCTTCGCGCGAGGTTGTTCCGGCTTCGTCGGTGATAATGCCGCCCCATTCGGTCACGTCCAATCCTTCTGTGGTGGACTTGATCAGCGGGTTGGGATTGGTACCGACAGCGACAACCACGGTATCCAGCTCGATATCGAATTCCGAACCTTCTACAGGAATCGGACGACGGCGTCCGGATGCATCAGGTTCGCCTAATTCCATTTGTACGCAGCGAATCCCTACTACTTCACCCTTTTCATCCTGCAGGATTTCTACCGGATTGGTGAGGTTTTTGAAGATGACGCCCTCTTCCTGTGCGTGATGCACTTCTTCGGTACGTGCGGGCATTTCTTCAAACGAACGGCGGTAAATGATATAGACTTCATCCGCGCCGATACGAAGAGCCGTACGGGCCGAGTCCATCGCAACGTTTCCGCCGCCGATAACCGCGACCTTCTTGCTGTGACGGATCGGGGTATCGTAACGATCGTCATAGGCGCGCATCAGATTGGAGCGGGTCAGATACTCGTTTGCGGAGTAAACGCCAACGGAGTTTTCACCGGGGATTCCCAGGAACACCGGCAGGCCGGCACCGGATCCGACAAAGATGGCTTCGAATCCGAAATCATCCATCAGTTCGTCGATCGTTACCGAACGGCCCACGATGGTATTGGTCTCCAGATCCACACCGTCGAGTTTCAACTGATTGATTTCATTTTTTACAATATCGTTCGGGAGACGGAATTCCGGAATACCGTATACCAGTACGCCGCCGCCTTCCGGCAGGGATTCAAAAATGGTTACCTCATAACCCATACGGGTCAAGTCACCCGCACAGCTCAGGCCGGCAGGGCCCGATCCGATAACGGCCACTTTGTGTCCGTTCTTTTCATAGCCATGGGGTTTCGGCTCGGAATGCTCGCGGAAATAGTCGGCAACAAAGCGTTCCAAACGACCGATCGCAACCGGTTCGCCTTTTACGCCACGCACGCAGCGCTGTTCACACTGCGACTCCTGCGGGCAAACGCGTCCGCAGACGGCCGGCAATACATTGGTTTCCAGGATTTTCTGATTGGCCGCAATGTAGTCACCTTCATTGATCAGGTTAATGAAATCCGGGATCTGTACATTTACCGGACACCCTTCCATACAGGGTTTATGTTTGCACTGCAAGCAGCGCTGTGCTTCTTCGCGAGCCATTTCCTCGGTATAGCCTTCGGCTACTTCTTTAAAGTTTCTTGCGCGTACCTTCGGATCCTGAGAAGGCATTTCCACCTTCTCAGGACTCATATTACGTTTAGGTTTAGCCATTCAAACTCTCCTTTTCGTGTTATATGATTCTGCCTGAGCTATATTATTCTGCCGTTTCCGCTGCTTCGGCCGCTTTTGCCAGATCGGCTGCCATTTGCATGCGGCATGCGTGGTCTTTTTCTTTTTCTTCGTCCAAATAGGCGCGGTTTCTGCGGGTCAGGTCGTCAAAGTCTACGTCAAATCCGTCAAACTCGGGGCCGTCTACGCAGGCGAATTTTGTTTCGCCGGCAATCGATACACGGCAGCCGCCGCACATACCCGTACCGTCCACCATGATCGGGTTCAGGGAAACCAGCGTATGAATGCCTTTCGGGCGGGTCAGGTCCACAACGGCTTTCATCATGGGTACCGGGCCGATCGCGACGACAACATCATAGGTTTCGCCGGCTTCCAAAAGGTCTTCCAGTTTCTTTGTAACGAATCCGTGTTCTCCGTAGGATCCGTCATCGGTCATCATATATAAATTATCCGAAACGGCTTTAAAATCGTCTTCCAGGATAACAATATCTTTGTTTCTGAAGCCGACAATGACGTCCACTTCTGCGCCTTGTTCATGCAGTTCCACCGCAGAAGGATAGGCAATTGCCGTACCTACGCCGCCGCCGACGACACAGGCTCTTTTGTGTCCAGCCAATTCGGAAGGTTTTCCCAACGGGCCGACAAAGTCCAGGATTTCTTCGCCTTCTTCTTTATGCTGCAGCATACGGGTCGCTTTTCCGACCGTCTGGAAGATAATGTCTACGGTGCCGGCTTCTTTGTCGGTACCTGCGATCGTTAAAGGAACACGCTCACCGAACTCGTCCACGCGGAAAATAATGAACTGCCCGGCTTTTCCTTTGTTAGCTACCAGAGGTGCTTCAATCGACATACGGGTCACGTTGTCGTTGAGCCTCTCTTTTTTTACGATTTTGTACATACACGCCTCCTAATTTTTGTTCCGCAATGGTCTTCTAATACCTAATTAATTGTAACATGAGAGTCAATAAAATACCAATTAATTCATGACATGGATTTCATTTTATTTGGCGAACGTAACAAAAAGTGATATATTATCTACTTGTGAAAAAGCTTTATAACGGCAATCTTTAACCGTTCGTTAAAAGAATAATCTATCGGATCGTTTATCCTTCCCTAAAGACCACCCAATTCGAAGCGATTTCATGCATGATTATTATCCAATGTTTCGAATTGATGGCTGCTTTATTCCGGCATGCCCGTACAAACTCCCGCAAGCGCAGCAGCCGGCGGAGGAGATTCTTGTTTGACCCCTACAGTACATAGCTCTGTCTGCATTCTGAAAGCATCCGAACGCGCTCTATAACATTTCGATAAAGGCCGCAATACGCGTTTGGATTTGACCGACATCCGTGGTGGAGTAGTCGGTTTCCAATTGCATATAAGGAATACCCATTTCCTGTGCACGGCGTCTTACCCGCTCGGATTCGATATTGAAGGTATGGCAGGCGGAGAGGACGATTTCTATAATACCGTCTGCCTGATATTCTTTTGCCATCTCCATTGTGTTTTCGATCCGGTCTTCATTCGGTGACATAACGGAGCAATGAATACGTAAATATCGATCGGCAATGGCGTTTAAAATCGCGTCGGTTTCGGTATCTACCATTTGCTTCATGGTACGCACCCCGCTGCAGTCATCCAGACACACAATCACGCCTCCGCTATCTTCAATCGTAGTGGCGACTTTACCGATGACGCCACCTGCGGGACAGCCCGTTAGCAGGATTCTTTTTTCGTCCTGATGAACCGGCCGTTCGCCTTGCGCATAGGCTTTTTGTGCTTCTATGACCCGTTGTTCAATTCCTGTCGATACTTTATCTATTTCAAAATGGAAAGTGCCTTTCAAGAGCTTTACCATAATCTCTGTCCCTTTCAGAACAGGTGGCACGTTCTTTTGCAAAGCATACATGGAAGTGACAGCCTGTCGATAGCGGTTTCTTTTTTCTGCCGCTTCACGAAGCTGTTCATCCGTTATCGTCAATTGAAACTTCTCTTCCAATGTCTGTTTGAGAATGCGTAGTTCTTCCCGCCATATCTCTTTCGCATAAGACCGGTTTTGTGCTTGCGGCAATTGCATGACATGCACATCTTTTAGATCTGCCAACAGTTCATACATTTTTTTCTTTCCATCACAGGTCGTCTCACCAATGATAATGTCGGCAAAATAGGTATAGGGACATTTTTGTGTCAGGGCGTATCCATAGGTCCCTTTGATTAATGGGCATAGGTTCTTCGGTAAGTCGGCCTCGGCGTCCGGTATGGTTTCATTGTCGATCCCGCAAAGGCCGATAGCGGCAAAGCCCGCAGCATCCAAAACCTCCAGTGGTGTATAGGAACACAAGCAACCGGCGATCCGCCCGCCGTTTTCCTTAAATTCCTTTGCCGCAATAAAACCTTCTTTGCGGGCATCCAAAAATTCATCAAAATTGCTTGGCAATAGTTGTGATTGCGTCATTTGTCTTCCCCCTTCTTATCCTCATCTGAGTATATCCGATGTTTGCAGGATTCATAATTCATACTATTAATGGGATCATAAGAGATCGTGAACATTTCCGGGTATTACGATTTCCAAATGCTTTTGGGCAATCGCTTGCATTGCCTGTAAGATCGGGTGGGGCGTTGCCGGGATATGGCGCCATTTGCGCGCGGGGAAAAAGCGGGATATATGCAACGGAATCGACGGGTCAATTTCCGCCACCATCTGCACAATGTTTTCAAATGCTTGGGGATCGTCGTTTTTACCGGGGATGACGAGTGTCGTCAGCTCCACATGCGAGACCGCCGCGGCGCGGCGGATCGTGTTTTTCACCGGAGCCAAGCTGCCTCCCAGTGCCCGGTAGAATGCCTCATCGCCTTTCAGATCAATATTCCACGCGTCGATAACCGGCAAAAGGGCATCCAATACATCATCCGTTGTGAAACCATTGGTCACGACTACATTTTTCAAACCGGCTTTCCGGGCAAGCTTGGCCGTATCCCTGACGTATTCATAGCCGATCAGGGGCTCGTTGTAAGTATAGGCGATGCCGATATTTCCCTTATTCTGTAATGCACAGGCCCGCTCCACCAGTTCTTCGGGGCTGACAGGATACGTGCGCACCGGACTCTCCGGATGGGCAATCGCGCAGTTCTGACAAA
>JAAYQA010000015.1 GCA_012519495.1 Tissierellia bacterium
CAACATTTAGTGTAGAGCCTTTAATTCTTACTCGGTATAAACGGGATAATGAGTTTTGCCAGATTTTCAATTGTCATGGTCTGCAGATACACTTTACCGGGCCCGGTCACAATCGTATCAAATAAACCTTCCCCACCTAAAAACATATTTTTTACACCCTTCACCATCTCAATATCCATATTGATGGTTTCATCCATTGCCGCCAATACGCCGGTGTCCAACACCATTCTCTCACCGGGTTGTAAATCGTACTCTACGCAATATCCGTCAATTTCGAGGAATGCGATGCCCGGTCCGGTGATTTTTTGCATAATAAATCCTTCCCCGCCGGCAAAACCCGCACCGATCTTCTTCTGGAAGAAGGTAGAGAGCGTTACACCATAGGTCGCACACATAAAGGCTTTTCTTTGTGCTACAATACTGCGGCCTTCTCCTAACTCCACGGCAAGAATCTTTCCGGGGAAACTGGAAGCGAAGGCTATCTCTGCGGCACTTTGTGCAGTGTATTTACTCATAAACAAGCTTTCACCGGAAAACATTCGACCCAGCGCTTTTTTTGCACCGCCTTCAGACGAAGCTTCGGTCAGGATATCGCCTTTGGCCCAGGTTCTGCCACCGGATTCACTGATCATCACTTCCCCCGGTTCCAAGAATATTCGTACAACGGGTAAAGCGCCACCTTCAATTACATATTTCATACGATCTCCTCCTTATATGTTTGCATCAATACGAAACACAAGAACTTCTTTCGATGAATTGTCGTCTCTGTTTTGTGTGCATACAACATACAGATTTCCGTCTTGTCCCTTAAAGAAAGTGGACATCCAAGGATAATCGGTCCCCAGTAAATCTCCGTCTTCTGCAGTACCAAGGAAATTTCCTTCTTTATCCCAGAGATAAAAATCGCGCAGATTGGCATCACAGCCCAAATACGTGTTTTCTCCTTCCACCATACCGGAGATAGAGCCCAGGTTTTCATCATTTTCATTGCGCAGTATCTTATCCAGTGTTCCGTCCGGATGGTAGATTCCGACAATATAGCCGCTTTCATCTGCCGCACTACCTGCAATGGCAATCCGGTCGTTCAGTATATACAGTTCAGCCGCCATCGACTGCACTGCTTCCCCGTTTTCATCTACAAATAAAATCGGTTCTCTGGTTACACTTCCGTCTTCCTGGAAACTGACTTTCTCAATATTTTCCATGTCGAAAAAATGAGAAAGACCCCATTCACCGGAAGGATGCAGGGTGAGTAGACGGCTCTCTTCAAACGGTAGCGGCGAAATGCTCTCTCTTTCGATCACATAGTTTTCATCCATCAGTGCGGTGAGATAAACTTTACCATCCGCTGCAATCGCCATTTCTGTCGCATAGTTTTCCAACGACTCCGTCTTGATCAGTTTCATATCCGCAAGGTGATAAACATAGAGCAAATTCTGTTTTACCAGATAGAAGTAGTCTCCGAATTGCGCTCCATTGGCATCAAAAACCTCATAGGTCGGAATAACGGGGTCCAGCGGCAGGAATTCCGCCGTTAATGTATAGTCTCCGATTGTTACCGAACCCGTAGTCGGGCTGATGGCAGTTCCCTCGTGTGCGTAAGGCGGGTCGGTTTCTTCGGTTTCATCTGTAAGAAGCACAAAACTCTGCAGGAAACGCTCTTCTTCTTCGGTCAGATTGTCCCCTTTTAATGTAATAGAAGCATTGGTCTGCTGTTTTTCCGAACGAATCTCTACCCGTTGGTCGTTGTATTCCGGGTGAATAAACCCGTAGTATTCACCGACCGGGATGCCGTCTTCCAGTGTTTGATTTTGCAGATCTTCCTGCATATAACCCGCCTGTTCAACAGCACTGCGGATACGCCCGGGGTTATTGCTGATTGATGTTTCAATCCGTGCTACCTGTTCTCCGTCTGCGCCGATTAAGACGAGGGTGCTCTCATCCTCGGACGATTTCTCTTCGTCTTTCACCCAGCCTTCACCCAAGACCGCTTTCCAGAAAGTGGATTCGTAATAATCTTCCGGGGCAAACGCTGATTCGCTTTCAGTGGCTTCCTCTTCCGGTTCCGTTGTATCCACAGCTTCTTCAGTCGCATCTTTCGCTTCGGTTTCGGGCTCCGCATTATTCTCACCACCGCAGGCTGTGGTAAAAAGCAGCAGGAAGCATAGCGTAAGTATCATCCCTCTTTTCATGATATTTCTCCTTTACTGTAAATAACTGGGGGCAAAAGGCAGGTCGTTCCAGCTTTCTCCTGCTTTGCGAAAATAGAACGAAAGGTGGAATCCGGCATTGTCTTCTTCATACTCTTTATATTCATACTGCACATACAAAGTCGTCGGATCATCATATTTCGCGTAAAAATATCCATTTTCTTCCGGTGTCAGATAATGATCCAGAATCCAGGCATCTTCTTCTCCGATGTCTCCGATGAAATGATCCTCATTCATAATGATATAGGTTGACAGGATCGCGGAATTGTCATCTGCATCATCCAAATATGCTTCGAAATAGTGTTGACCGGTATTGATGTCGATATCCACTTCCGCATGCAGATCGTGAACCAGCATTTCAGAATCTTCATAACCCGGTCCATAATGGCCCATTTCTACGACGACACCTTCCCATTCGCCCATTAGATCTTCTGCCGTATCCGGTTCGCCGGCCGGTCTTTGTACGGGCCCTGCAACCGACACATCATTATCCTCTGTGTCTTCTGCTTGTTCTTCTGTTGTTTCGGTTTCTGTTTCGGTTTCTGTCACAGCGTCGTCTGTTGTGCTATTGTCCGCTGCGGTTTCGGTTGCTATAGGATCTGTGGCGGCTGCTTCGGTTTCATTGTCGGAATCGCCACCGCCTTTTGTCATCATATAGACAAGAACTAATAACAATAATCCAATCCCTATGAAAGCCACTTTCGGGAACTTCCGTCCACCCGCTTGCCGGTTTTCTGTAGATACGGGCGGCGGGGGCGCTTGATAATTGCTTGTTTGCACCGGCTCTGTCGCAGGAGGTGTAGGCGCCTGAGCCGGCTTTTGTACCGGTGTAGCGGGGGGTGTCTGTGGCGGTGTTTCAGACGCAGACGGTATTTTCTGTTCGGGATCTGCTGTTTTTTCCTCCGGTTCCTGCACGGTTTCCATCCGCATGGTGGTTTCCTGTGCAGACTCTTCTTTTTTTCCTGCCGATGCCGGATCCGTGGATTCTTTCATCATATGTACCTTGATATCCTGACTCGGTACATAATTCGGACTTCCCGGCATACTATAAGAGCCTTCCAGCTTTTCTGTCACATCCAGATCCTGTTGTGACGACTCCGATGGAGTCATTTTCTCAATCATAGCTTCGCCTCCTTTACTCTACTGTCCGATTTGATCTATGTGAAATGATATCGTATATTTTACTATACACCCTATTTCTTCCTTTGTCTGTCACCCAATGGGTGACAAAATGCGATTTTTTGGATATAATTTGTCTATAAAGGAGATTTTTTTATGAAATGGCGCATCGTAATCGTGGATAATGACAATTTTTTGCTGGAACTTTTATGCGATTATTTTGAAGCCAGCAAAAAATATCACGTGGTCGGGTGCACGGCCAATGCCCAAGAGGCATTTGCTTTGTGTTGCAATCATTTTGCCCACGTCGTATTAATGGATATCAGTACCGATGACGGAAAGTTCGGTGGAATCCGATCCGGTGCGATCATAAAAAGAGTACTCCCCCATATCAAAGTGATACTGATTACGGGTTTGCCGGAAGTCGGATATATACAACAAGCCAAAGACGGGAAGATCGACAGTTTCCTGTACAAAACCGACACCATAGAAAATCTGTACCATGCTGTGGAAGAAACGATGCAAGGCAAGCATATTTGGCCGGAAGAAAACTTGCCAACCTCCGATTCGTCGGCTTTATCTGAAAGAGAGCTGGAAATTGCCCGCATGATCTGCTGTCAATGCTTAAGCCGCCGCGAAATTGCAGACATCCTGCAACTGAGTCCCAACAGCGTCAAAACCTATACGCATAGAGTCTACAACAAAGTAAATGTAAACAGTTCCCGCGAACTGATGAAGTATATGCTCGTGAATGATCTGATCCTTCCGGATGATGAATCATAAAGCCGCAGGCAAAAATGCCTGCGGCTTCTTCGTATAACTGATTTTGAACCCGACGGGATCAGGGTCAATCCGCGTCGGAACCCTTTTGTTTTGGTATCTTTGCCCTAACGGTAAACGGAGCATAGTTTGTTACTTCCAATGTACCCCCTGTTGCCTCTACTCGAAAACGCATTCCTTTGATCCCGCCGCCTTCTGTGATTTTGCCCGTAGCCGGAATCCCGTCGTTTTCAACGCATAAGAGGTAGTGATCGGATTCTTGTGAATACGCGACGGTAATCTGTTTGGCATTGCCATGAATTATGGCATTGGTAATGCATTCGATCGCAATGCGATGAAAGGTGCGGTTTACCCAAGCGGGTAGATTCCCTTCCACCGACTTTTCGATGCGTATACCGATGGAGGCAAAAAACTGCCGGATCTCTTCCAGACTTTTTTCTGCTGTTTGTTCCGACGACGCATTTAATAATTCAATGACACGGGACGGCCTGAGTTGATTCGGTTCGATTGCATATTGTTCGTAGTTTTCTATCAATGCTTTCAGTAAAGAATACTGCTGCCCTAATCCGTCGTGTAAAATGATCTTCATGCGCAGTTTTTCTTTCATGTCGACAATGGCGTCGACTTTTTCGAGCATCGTATGAACCTGTGCGGTCGACTCGGTCAGTTTCTGATTCTTGTTCTTCAGAATCATCAACTGTGCATGAATACTGGTAATATCAGAAACCGAAAGCACCAAATATTCCGTATTCCGGACGGTTATTTCCTCAAGATAAAACAGATAAACACATTCCCCGATCTGTAGAGATATCGATTTGCGTGCTTCCCCGTTCTTTTCATTGGCCTGCCGGCAAATAGCATCCCATAACACATTTCCGTTCAAGAACTCTTTACCGAACATTTGATAAATGATTTGTTTCATAGCGGAGTTGATCAGCAGGATTTGCCCTTGTACCTCATAAAAAAGCAAACCGGACCCCAGATTATCGATCGCTTCCAAAATGGAAAAGACGGTAATCTCATTTTGCATTGCACGGTATACTTTTCTTCCCACACGGATCGACCGCAAAAAGACAATTAGAAACAACGGGTAGGAATATATCGATAGATACAGATAATAGGCCGTACCAAAATTGTCGATACTTGAGAGATTATAGGTGGCAATTACGGTCAGCACAAACTGTATACAGAAATATAATAATTCTCGTCCGCGCTTCCTATGCTTTTTTCGCCGGAAAAACTGTACAACCGTAAGGAGAGTTTGCAAAAGAAGTCCGGTAAGCAGCAGCATATAGGCAAGCAGATAGAGCCCTTCGGGGTACAATATCATATCCGCACCTGCTCTTCCTGTAATCGGGCCGCATAAAAATATGCACTCGTAAGAATGCGGGTGTTGATTTGCTCATTCTGATGATAGAATCGGCAAAATAGGTCTTCAAAACGCTCTTTATCGATCCGTTTTTTCTCTATATAAAGTGTTGTCGATAAAACATCCACTTTCGTTTGCAGATAAAAACCAATCTCCACACGGTGTTCCAGCGCCTGCTTCATCGAATGGATCAACCAGGCGAGCGTACGATCGGCAGAATCGAATGAAAGATATCCCTGCATATTATCGGTAAAATCGCAGCGGATACCCATGCCTTGTGCCAGTTTCGTTATCGCCTGTATGGAAAGAAGAAAATTCTCGACCTGTATATGCCCCTCCATCAGATACACCATAAGAAAATGGGAACTGTGTTTAATCCGCATGAGTTCCAGCGTAGCTATGGACAATTTCCTTTTTTGGATTTCGCCGGTGCCGCTTTCAATGTCCCGGATGGCATGATCCAAATTCTGCAGATCCGCCTGCAAATGGGACGTAATCTGTTCCTGTAAGCGGGTTTTTGCATGGGTTGTTTGCAGATCCCGTTCCACTTCGTATTGTTTTTGCAGTATTCGGTAGTTTTCTTCCAGCTTGTCATTGATTATGGCTTCTTCGTCAAACAACTGCTGCAGTTCCGTTCGGTCTTCCAGCCATATGACCGTTCCTCCCCGAATCGGCTGTTCTTTTCTGACATAGAACCGGTAGGCTGATTCGTTTTTGGGGGCAAGGGCAATCTCACGATCTAAATCGCGGATCAACATAGAGGCGTTGGAATGCTGGAATATAATACCATGTTTGGTATTCAGGGGGATCAAACCAAACTGAACCATACTTAAAAAGATGAGCAATACAAACAAAATAATCGCCCTTGTCAATTCCGTTGCAATTTTGTTGTTGAGAAACAGGACAAAAATCACCGTATACAATGTTAAAGCCAAAATGGCGCTCACCGGTATAAGCAAGTTGGTTTTATTGGGCATGGCAATGGCTCTTTTGACCAGTATAATCGCAGAAACAAATACAAAAACCGCATAGAACAAGCCGATCAAAAGCATCAGATTCCCATGCCGGTATGCCAGAGTATCGTCCTCGAATACAAAAATCCACTCATGCAAATCGTTTGTCAGAACCAGCAAAAGAAGAAAGCTTGCAATCGCAAAGGTTCCTTTTTTTACTCCCTCCATCCGTTTCGGCGAAATTCGGCCATCTACATGCAAAGCGATCCACAGAAAAAGCATGGGGACATAGAGCAAAGCCACATAATATAGATACCAGGTGTACCGATGGACAGCCCCCTCATAACCGGAGAGCAAGCGTGCCATGCGTATGATAATCCAAAAGCATAAGAGCAAAAACACAGCCATCGTATAGCGACGTAAGACCGGGTCGCTCACGCGAAAGTAAAAATAGGTACCCATTGTGCCTAAAATACAAAGCAGGATTACATAACTGATACTGTTTTCATACTTGTTCGTCCGCAAAGGGCGAAACGGTTTAATCAGTTCCCGATTAATCATGCTTTCGGCCCGGATAACAGCAGCATAATAGTCCGAATCAATTTTCTTGACCCGGTTCGTCACGTTGCGATCTGCTTGATAGACCGCTTCGGACAGTTTTGCCTGTAAAACGGTCGTATCCAGATGCAAAGGCTTTTTGGACAAGAGAGCTACGGGGAAAGCGACGGTCCCTTCCGAAGGAAAGACGATTTCGAGATTGGCACCGGAAGCTTGCAGCGCACGTGCCTGCTTGTCAAAAAGAATCATTACATCCGGTAATTTACCCGCGGTAAAGCCCTGATTACCCGAAAACAACAGTTTACCCCGCGTATGCAGATCCTGCATCAGCTTTTTGCTTTGTTCGATCTGACGCCAGTCTTTATCCAATCCCTGACTCATCCCAAGAAGTAACATGTCGCTGTTCGAATCGATACCTACGGTCAGATCGTATTTATTCAAATCGGACCACCCGGTTATTTCCGCTTTTGTTGTATCCCGGTTCACAGCCAAAACGGGGATCAGATCATACAGCGACAACAGATGATATTCCTTACCGGAATGATCCAAGCCGATATCAAGAATCTCGACAGCTTTGGCTCCGCGGCGCAAATAGTGAACGGGATTACTCTGCATGGGAATCAGGGGGTCTGCGGGAAAGGTCGCCTTTAAGAGCTCCTGATCCTGAATCCAGCTTTCCCGGAAGTAATAAATTCCCGTTTCTTTCCCCTCTGCCAGGACAATCGACGGCAAAAGAAGCATCCCGCAAACCAATAGCAGCAGGCTATATGCATTTATTTTGAAAGGACACTTCTTTTTCTTCATCATAACTCTATTATATCGCAGCTTATTCGTAAGGACTATCACATTCTCTGTTATCGTGTTCTTTTTCTCCTTTGTCCGGATCCGAACAAATGTTTGCCTCGCTGGCTATCCTATGATATAATAAGCGCGAATAGGGGGATTCCCATGTATGATGATTTGAATCAAAAACAAATAGATGTATTGAATTATGTAAAAAAGGAAGTGCTGCGTAAAGGCTATCCCCCGGCTATCCGGGAAATTGTCGCTGCAGTGGGCTTAAAAAGCACTTCCACTGTACACAGCTATCTGACTCAGCTGGAGAAAAAAGGCTATATCCGCAGAGACCCGCTGAAAAACCGCGCCATCGAAATTGTAGACGATCGAACCGATGATTTTCCTGTGCACCGCATTATCCACGTGCCGATCGTAGGCGAGGTAGCCGCAGGTTCTCCCATACTGGCTGTGGAGAATATCGAAGACACCTACCCTCTTCCGGTGTCCATGGCGGAAAACGGCGATTTGTTCATGCTTCGCATACGCGGGGATTCCATGATCGAAGCCGGTATTTTTCAGGATGATTTAGTGATTGTACGTAAGCAGAACACCGCTAAAAACGGCGATATTGTCGTCGCCATGCTTGATGATGCGGCTACGGTAAAGCGCTTTTACCGCCGCGAAAATATCATTGAACTGCGCCCCGAAAACAGCAGTATGGAACCGATACTGACCCGGGACTGCCAATTGCTTGGCAAAGTCATCGGCCTGCAACGAAGAATTTATTAAACAAATCCGGCTCCCCAGGGGAGCCGGATTTTTACAATCAGTATACGAGGGTTGTCTGAACAGGCATCGCATTTTGCTGCATCGCCAGTATCAACTCGATAACAAACGAAGCCATACGCGTGTTCAGTGCAAGAGCAAAATTCAGATCACAGGCAATGCTCTCTTCCTGCGCCTTGTACTCTTCTATAATGGATGCGATTTGCTCTGCTATCATTTTTCGCAGTCGCAAGATCGGTTCGGAATGAAGATCAATCTCTTGCGTATCCAAAGCAATATCTGCAAAAACATGTTCTTTCGCCGCTTCATTGACGGCTTTTTCATACTGTACATGCTTTACGAGACTGCCGTTAAAACTCCAGTTCTTCGCATGGGCCATGCAGCAAAAGTCGGAGAGATAGTGACTGATAATGCCTACCTTCCGGCTGAAGAGCTTCATAGCGATAGAATCTTTATGGTCACTGAGATTCATAAATCTGCTTACGAAGATTAGAGTCACAATTTCATTGGAAATGAAATGGAGGCTGTCCTGGATATAGTGGCTTTGTAAACGGTACTTCGGGAAGATGTCCGGTACAACCGAACCCCATTGCAAGCGATCTTCATTTAATTCGATGTCGTATTTTTCTTGCAGGTTCTCATGAAGAGAACGTGCAATGATCTTGTGTGTTTCTGCGAAAATGAAAACCACTCTCCTTTCACAACAAATTAATTGTATCCTAACTGAAACCGCATGTCAATTCTTATTTTTCTCCTGATAATGTTCGTTAAATATCATTCATTAAAATTTGGAGACATCGAGTAGCCCCTGATCCAGCAATCGCTGTACCGTGAGTAACACCGCCAGGCGTCCCTGGTCTGCAGTCAGACCCCCCTGGTAAAAAACATTGTACGGCGGTTTCAGCGGCCCGTCTGCGCTGACCTCGATCGAGGATCCTTCCACAAATCCGCCCGAAGCCATAATGACTTCATCGGAATACCCCGGCATATCCCATGGGACCGGCGTAATATGCGAATCCACCGACCCCGCTTGCTGTACGGCTTCACAAAAATGGCATACGGCCTCCGGTTCGCCAAACCGAATCATCTGTACAATATCGGAGCGTTCCTGATGTGGCATAGGCGTGGTGGAAAAACCTAATCCCTGATAGACAGAAGCAAACAAAATGGCCGTATGCATTGCCTCGTACGTAACGTGGGGCGCAAAATACAATCCCTGCAAAACCTCCCGCGTCGTTCCGAAGCTAATGCCGATATCCCGGCCGATACCGGGTGTAGTGACCCGATAGGAGATGCGCTCAATCAGATCGGCATCCCCCGCAATATAACCTCCCGAGCGGGCAATCCCGCCACCCGGGTTTTTAATCAGAGATCCCGCAATCAGATTCGCTCCGACCTCCGGTGGTTCAAGACATTCGGTGAATTCGCCATAGCAATTGTCGACCATAATCGGTATATTTGTCTGCGCACGCAGGGTTTTGATTGCGTGTTGCAGGCATTCAATCGACAGGGTACCCCTGTCTGTATACCCGATGGATCGCTGCCAGTAAATCAGCTTGGTGTTTGGGGTGATTTTCTCCAGCACACAAGAAAGATCGGGGGCTCCGTTTACCAGATCTGTCTGCACATAAAAGATCTGGTATTCGCGTAAAGAGTGCGGAACACTTCCCTTCAAGCCGATGATTTTTTGCATCGTGTCATAAGGCAGCCCGGTTATACACAGCATTTCATCTCCGGGCAACAAAATACCCTGCAGAGCAAGGGTCAGCGCATGGGTACCTGAAGCAATACCGGGCCGTACGAGTGCGTCCTGTGCACCAAACACTTTGGCGAAGATCCGATCGACCTTCTCTCTTCCCCCTTCTCCGTATCCATAGCCCGAAGAAGAATGAAAATCATACGATGCCAGGCGGTTTTCCTGAAATGCTCGGATAACCTTGAGTTGATTGTATTCGCGAATGCGTTGGTGTTCCAGGAACAGACCTTGCAGTTTATCCTCACAGGCTTTTACATAGTTATATACCGGATCGGTAATGTGATATGCATCGCGCAGGATCGCATTCATAACAAAAGTTCCTTTCCTATTGTTGCAGGATCCGTATCATAGGGAATCCATCGGACCGGCAGGCGACGAAACCAGGTCATCTGCCGTTTTGCATACTGGCGCGTGTGGACGATAATATTGCGCCGCCATTCTTCTTGTGTGCATAAGCCTTTTAGATAGTCGATGGTCTCTGCGTAGCCGATCGCCGCGGCTGCTTGTGTCTGTCTGCCCAGGGGATACAGCGTCTGCAGGCATTCATCGATCAGACCCTGCTGTATCATTTGATCCACGCGCATTTCAATACGCTTATGCAGAATCTCCCGCGGGATTTGCAGACCGAATATCACCGGATGCCGGTCCTTTCGGGCGGTATCAAAGCGGTCTCTTTTCAGCATCTGTCCGGCCGAAAGAATCTCCAGTGCCCGGATGAGGCGCCTTCTGTTATTCGGGTGGATCTTCTCTGCTTCTTTCGGATTCTTCGTTTTCAGTTGCTCATACAGGGCGGTATTTGAAAGCGTCTCCAATGCGGTCCGGTATTTTGTGTCGGGCCGGGTCCGGCCAAAGTCCAGATCAAAAAGAAGGGATTGAATATATAAGCCGGTTCCGCCTGCAACGATCGGTACCCGGTCGTTTCTTTGCAGATCCTGTATGATTGAATCGGCTTTCCGCTGAAACTGCTGCACAGAAAAAGAAGCGTCCGGATCGACAATGTCCAGCATATGATGCGGGACACCCTGCATTTCCTCTTTTGCCATTTTGGCCGTTCCGATATCGAGTCCCCGGTATATCTGCATGGAGTCCGCGCTGATAATCTCGCCTTGGAGCATTTTGGCCAATGCCACCGCAAAACCGGATTTTCCGCTGGCAGTCGGTCCCACAATAAAAACGGTTTTATTCACGAAGGGATCCTCCGGAACCATTTTTCAATCGTTTTAACCGAGGTGCGGATATAGGTGGGACGACCGTGCGGGCAGGTGTGCGGCTGCTTGGTTTGTTCCAGTTGTGCAAGCAGTTGGGCGACGGATAAATCGGAAAGCACATCGCCTGCTTTTACCGCTTCGGTACAGGCTTTTTTTATCAGTCGCTCCTGTATATCCGCTGCAATCGCATGAACGGATTGTTCCATGGTATCGATCAATGCATACAGAAGATTTCTCGGGTCCTGTATACGACCGATCAGATACGGGATTCCGCGGATCACAAAAAGATCTTCGGCCATGGGTTCGACAAGAAAGCCAAGTTCTGCAAGCACTTGTTTTTTCTCTTCCAGCAGGGTTTTCTCATGCGGTTTGACTTTCAGGTTTTGCGGTACCAAGAGCATTTGCGTGCGCACCTGATCCTTTTGGAATTCCTGCTGCAGTTTTTCATACAGGATTCGTTCATGGGCGGCATGCTGATCCAATAATACCATTTCCTGCCGGGCCGTATCTTCAAAGATCAGATACGTTTTATGCAATACGCCAATCGGCCGCAAACCCGCAAAAAGGCGTTCCGTTTTTTTCGATGGGCCGGGCTCCGGCATCTGTAAAGGGATTTGCTCCGGTGTATATTTCTGTACAGATGCTTTCAACGGTTTTGGAACCGGTGCCGGTTGATACGCTATTTTCGTATCGGCCACATTCTTTGCAGCAAGCCGTGTTTTGTTTTTTCGTTCCGTATACTCTTCCATCGTATACAGATTAACCCGTTCCGGCTTTTTCTCTTCGGCTTCTTTGATCATATGCCGGTTTGTTGCCTGTTCCAGGCTTTGGAGGATACTCTGTTTCAGTGGCAGAAAAACCGATGTATCCACCGACCACTGTACTTTGCTTTTGGTCGGATGAATATTGACATCGATTTTATCCGGATCCATCATTACCCACAAAAAGAAGACCGGGAAACGCCCATGGGGGATTTTTCCGGTATAGGCCGATTCCACAAGCTGCGTCAACTGCGGTTCGGTAATGATTCTCCGGTTGGCAAATAAATACTGCATACCGCGGTTACCGCGATACAAAGAAGGATCCCCCACCCATCCGTTGATTTCGATTTGTGCATCCTTATAGTGAACCGGCAGGAGCGCTTCTGTTGTATCGGAGCCAAACACTTCGGCCAAGGTATTGTCAATGCCCGATCCGGTTGTATGCAAGAGCACTTTTTCATCTTTTACATACTTGAATCCGATCGTTGGATGCGCTACGGCGAACCGGTACAAAATATCGGTGATCCGATTCGCTTCGGCAAGGGCCGACTTCAAAAATCCCGCCCGCACCGGCAGACGGGAAAACAGGTCTTCCACCAGGATGGTTGTGCCCGTATTGTGAGCAACGACCTGTCTTTTTGTTTCCTCTCCGCAATAGCGCACATAGCTGCCTGTAGAGTCTTCTTGCGTTTTTGTCAGAACGGTCACATCGGATACGGCTTTGATACTTGCCAGCGCCTCCCCGCGAAACCCCATGGAATGGATCCGGAACAGATCGTCGTAGCTTTCAATCTTACTGGTTGCATGGCGCATAAAGGCCAGATCGATCTGATCCGACCGGATACCCGTTCCGTTGTCGGTCACGCGCATATAGGTTTTTCCGCCTTCTTTTATTTCCACCGTAATTTGGGTAGCATCGGCATCGATCGCATTTTCTACCAATTCTTTAATAACCGAAGCCGGGTTTTCAATGACCTCCCCGGCAGCGATTTTCAATATGGTCTGTTCATCGAGTTGGTGTATGCTCATGCGTTTTCTCCTAACTCCCGTGCCTTGTCCCGCAACTGCTCAAGCAGCAATAGGGCCTCTACCGGTGTCGTCCGTTCAATCTCAACATGCGCGACCGACGCTAAAAACTGGGCCCGTTCTATTTCTCGCAGATCGATCTGTACATCCACAGGTTCTTTGGAGACTCTCGATACCGTCCGATCGGTACGGAATTCTTCCAATTCGCGCAAAACCGCTTGTGCACGGGCAATAATCTCAGCCGGGAACTTTGCCATTTTGGCCACTTCAATCCCGTAACTGCGATCGGTTTGGCCCGGCATGACTTTTCGTAAGAATACAATATGCGTCTCTTCCTCGCGAATTGCTATGGTCATATTCCGGATGCTTTCGTCCTGTTCCGCCAAAGCGGTCAGTTCATGATAATGCGTGGCAAAAAGTGTTTTAGCCTGCAGATGCTCCGCAATATATTCGATAATAGCCCAGGCAATGCTCATACCGTCGAAGGTACTGGTTCCACGGCCGATTTCATCAAGAATCAGAAGACTGTTTTTTGTTGCATGCGACAAAATATAAGACATCTCTTTCATTTCGACCATAAACGTGGAATCGCCGGCAGACAGATGGTCGGTTGCACCGATGCGGGTGAATATCTGGTCAACGATGCCGATCGAGGCACTCCTGGCCGGTACAAACGAGCCGATCTGTGCCATCAGAACGATCAGGGCAACCTGACGCATATAGGTTGATTTCCCCGCCATATTGGGTCCGGTGATGATTTGCAAGCGATTGTTGTCTGCGCCCAGTTCCGTATCATTGTATACGAAGCTGCCTTCTTCCATCGTCTGCTCCACAACCGGATGACGCCCTTCCTGTATCCGGATGCGTCCGTCTTTCCGAAAAGCAGGCTGCACATAGCCAAAGCGGGCTGCTGCAACGGCGAACGCATACAAGACATCCAGCTGCGATACCTGCTGCGATGTTTTTTGGATCCGCTCCACCCGGTCCAGTATATGTTCGCGTATGGATTGGAATAAATTGTATTCCATGAGGCGCGTTTCTTCATTGCTGTCTTGTATCATGCTTTGAATATGCAGTAAGCGATCGGTTATATAGCGCTCGGAATTCGTGAGTGTTTGTCTTCGGATCCAGGTATCCGGCACCTTATCCAAATGGGATTTTGTCACATCCAGATAATAGCCTTTTAGCTTATTGTATACGATCTTCAGATTGCGGATATTTGTTTCTTCCCGCATTTCCTGTTCATACAAAACCAGTGCTTCCTGGCCGCGGATACTTGTGTCGCGGATCGCATCCAATCCCGCATGATAGCCTACGCGGATCAGCCCGCCTTCTGTAATGGATACCGGCGGGTCTTCTTCGATGGCTGCCTGAATTTCTTCGATCACCTCTCCTACCGGATCCAGTTCTTTTCCGTATACCTGTAATGCCGGATCCTCGGCCGTTTCCAGATATGCCTTCAGCTCCTTTACATGCGACAAGGAGCGGGCAAGCGATAACAGATCTCTGGCATTGGCCTTTTGATAGGAGAGTTTTCCGATCAGGCGATCCAGATCATGCACCCCGTCCAACAAATCTCCGATACGCAAGCGTATGTTGGCCTGTTCGGTTAATACGCGCACCGGCTCCTGGCGTTTGCGGATGGCGGTAACCGACACCAGTGGACGTTCCAAAAATCGGTGCAGCCGTCTTGTTCCCATGGCCGTTCTCGTATGATGCAAAACAGAAAACAGGGTGTGTTTCGTGTCCAGTGTCCGCTGGTTTCTCCGTATTTCCAAATGAGCCCGTGTATTTTGGTCCAGTTTCATCCAGGCATTGGTTTCATACCAGTCGATCGAACGAATGTGTCGCAGCTCTTCCTGACTGTACTGATAGACATAACGCAACAAGGCGGCGGTAGCCTGTACGGCTAATCGTTCATCCAGCAGGGGATGCCCCTTTTGCATTGCGGGCATTTTCTCCCGTATAAAATCCGCCTGTTCCTTTTCGCTGAAGGAGTAGGCATCATATACGCCTATCATTGCGCCGTAGCGTTCCTGCATCTCGTTTACAAATGAAGCATTCGCATACAGCGTGTCGGATACGAGCAATTCTTTCGGTTGCCATTTAGCAATCTCGTCCAATAAGAGCGGATACACATCCTCTTCTTCGTCCTGATAGGCCGTGGCAGAAAACTCGCCGGTTGTAATATCCACCACGGCAACGGAAAAACCGGTGCGTGTCAGCTGGAGACTCATCAGATGATTGTTCTCGTCGCGGCTGCGCTCCGGTAGCAGTGTGCCGGGAGTAATCACCTGCACTACCTCTCTTTTTACAATGCCTTTGGCATCCTTCGGGTCTTCCATTTGCTCGCAAATAGCGACCTTATATCCCTTGGATACCAGCTGTTCAATATAGCCGGCGCTGGAATGGTGCGGTACGCCGCACATCGGCGCTTTCTCCTGCTGTCCCATGTCTCTTTTGGTCAGTGCAATCTCCAGCTCTTTTGCCGCCACAATTGCATCGTCAAAAAACATTTCGTAAAAATCACCGAGGCGGAAAAACAGGATCGCATCCTGATGTCGTTCTTTGATGGAAAGATATTGCTCCATCATCGGTGTCATACTTGTTCCCCTTCCAAGGTAAAAGAAGTCGCTCCGGTAATGCGAACATCTACCAATTGTCCGATCATGGTCGGCTCTCCCGGAAAGTGAACCAAATGATGGGTCCTTGTTCTGCCCGTTAAAACGGCCGTATCGGTCTTGCTTGTTCCGTCTACGAGCACCTCCATGGTGGTTCCGATCCTAGCGCGGTTCTTGCGCAGATAAATGGCATACATTTCGTCAACTAAGCGCTGAAAACGGTCACTGACGATCTCTTTGGGTACCTGCTCCTCCATGCGGGCAGCCGGTGTACCCGGTCTGGGTGAATAGATAAAGGTAAAGCCCGCATCAAACTCCGCCTGTTTCACAAGATCGAGCGTTTGTAAAAAGTCGGCTTCCGTTTCCCCGGGAAAACCGACGATAATATCCGTAGACAAGGCAATGCCCGGTACGGCTTCCCGCAGCTTTCGTACCAATTCCATATACTGGTCACGGGTATACTTCCGGTTCATGCGTTTGAGTATGGCGTCACTGCCGGACTGAACCGGTAAATGAAAATGCTCACACACATGATCCAGCCGACCCATCGCGTCGATCAGCTCGTCGGATAAATCTTTCGGATGGCTGGTCATGAAACGTATACGGGATAATCCGTCTATTTTGTTTAATTCCTCCAGCAGTTCCGGGAAACGAATCGGATATCGCAATGTTTTTCCGTAGGAATTCACATTTTGTCCGAGCAGGGTGATTTCTTTGTAGCCTTCTTCTGCCAGGATTCTGGCTTCTTCGATAATACGCCCCGGCTCCCGGCTGATTTCACGGCCTCTGGCATACGGAACTATACAGTACGAACAATAATTGTCGCAACCATAAGCAATCGATATATACGCTTTGTGCTTGGAACCACGGATCACATGGGTTTCATCTTCCCCCAGATCCATTTCTTCTTCAATTGCAAGAACCGGTTCCCCTGTCTGGAAATACTCGTTTAGGATATACGGCAGATCATCGATATTCTTCGTGCCGAAGATAATGTCCACATGGCGGTATTTATCCCGGATGATATCGCGCGCTTTTCCGGTTTGCATCATGCAGCCGCTGACAGCGATAATGAGATCCGGTTTTTTTTGTTTCAGATGCTTTAACGCACCTAATTGGCCCAGCACTTTATGCTCGGCGTTTTCCCGGACGATGCAGGTATTCAGTAAAATGAAATCCGCTTCTTCCAAATGATCGGTATAGGTATAACCGGCGCCTTCCAGCGTATACGAAATCTTTTCCGAGTCGTGTTCGTTCATCTGGCAGCCATAGGTTTGTATAATGTATTTCTTCAAGAACGATTCCTCCCCACCTGCTGTGGCAGGCTCTTGCGTTTATTATACCAAATTACGGGGGAAAGGCGAACGCGCAAAAAGAGAGGAAGCGTTTCAAAACCTTTTGGTAAAGCTGAGTAGAGTGTCCCACAAAATGGTTAAACATGATATAATGTATATGACAAACAAAAAATACACAATATGGAGGTTTGGCATGATTATTTCTGACAGAATGCAAAATATGCAGTCGTCCCCGATCCGCAAACTGATTCCTTATGCACAGGAAGCAGAAAAGAAAGGAATCACCGTATTCCGATTGAACATTGGCCAACCGGACATCGCAACACCGAAAGCCTTTTTGGAAGCGATCCGCAACTATGACAACGATGTCATTGCGTACGCACACTCCCAAGGGATTCCCCCGATGCTGGAGTCGCTCGTTCGCTACTACAAGAAATTTGACATCCCGCTGGAAACCGAAGACCTCATCGTAACCACCGGTGGATCGGAAGCATTGATTTTCGCCATGATGACCATCGCCAATCCCGGTGATGAAGTGATCATTCCGGAGCCGTTCTATGCAAACTACAACAGCTTTGCTACCCTGGCCGGCTTAACCGTCAAACCGGTTACTTTGAAAGCTGAAACCGGCTTCCACTTCCCCTCGGTTGAAGAAATTGAAGAGAAAATCACCGACAAAACCCGTGCATTTATCATCGCAAACCCGAGTAACCCGACCGGTACGGTTTACACCAAAGAAGAAGTCGACATGATCACCGATTTGGCAATCAAGCACGATATTATGATCATTGCAGACGAAGTATATCGCGAATTTGTGTACGACGGCGAAAAATACGTCAGCTTTATGCACAGAGACGATGCACTGCAAAATGTAATTCTCGTTGACAGTATTTCCAAGCGTTTCAGCAACTGCGGAGCCCGTATCGGCGCTATCGGTTCCAAGAACAAAGACGTTATGACCAATGTCATGAAACTGGCACAGGCCCGTCTGTCGGTAGCTACACTGGAACAAGTCGGTGCAGCCGCCATTGTCGATGCGCCGGATTATGACGAATTCATGCAGGAAGCCTATGACGAGTATAAACTCCGCAGAGATACGGTCTACAACGGCCTGAAAAACATTAAAGGCGTTGTCGCAGAACAACCCAAAGGTGCCTTCTACAATGTGGCCAAACTCCCGGTCGACGATGCAGAGAAGTTCATCATCTGGCTGTTGGAGAACTTCAACATCGACAACGAAACCATTCTTATGGCACCGGCTGAAGGTTTCTATGCAACGCCCGGTCTTGGAAAAAATGAAGTACGTTTCTCCTACTGCATTAAGTCCGAAGAACTGGAACGTTCCATGAAGATTCTGGAAAAAGCGCTTGAAGCTTATCCCGGCCGCACAGAAGTCGAATAATTCCCTTCTACAAAAAATAAAAAATCGATGAGCCTCGGCTCATCGATTTTTGTTTTATGCGGATTATGCTTCCGTTTCGGTATCTTCTTCTGCCGTTTCTTCTTCTGCAACGGTCTCTTCCGTTTCCGATTCCTCGGTTGCTGTTTCCGGTACTTCTTCTGTATCTTCTGCAACGGTTTCTTCGTTTTCTTCCGCTGCAGCCGGCTCTACCGTTTCGGTTTCTACGGCTTCTTCTGTATCTTGTTCTTCAACCATTTGCTCTTCCGGAGCCGTCTCCGGTGCATCCGCTACCGGCTCTCCAAGATCGAGCATATCGAAGTCGAAGTCCACCAGGGAGCCGATCGTGTTTTCAAAATCGTCCCCTTTAAAGACCGGTGTGCTGCGTTTTTCCACCGTTTGTCTGCGCGGGCGACGCGGCTGTTGTTGCTGTTGTCCGGGTTGCTGCTCAAACTGTGCGGTACGACGCGATTGACGTTGCGGGCGTTCTTTTTTTTCCTGCGGTTTCGTTTCTTTGATACTTAAACCGATGCGCTGTGCCTCTTGGTTGATATCAAGAATCTTTACCTCAATTTCTTGCCCGATATTCAGTTCGTCCGAGGGTTTTTCCACGCGCTCGTGACTGATTTGCGAAACGTGCACAAGGCCTTCCACGCCCTCTTTCATGCGGACGAAGGCACCAAAATCAAGCATATTCACCACGGTACCGGGTACAATATCGCCCACTTCATTGTTTTTCACAAACTCGTCGAAGGGTTTATCCAGGAGTTGTTTTCTGCCCAGGGAAATACGGTTGGTTTCCCGATTGGCGCGCAGGATTTTCACTTCGATTTCGTCGCCGACAGTAAGTGCATCGGAAGGATGTTTCAGGCGTTTCCAGGAAATATCCGAAACGTGCAGCAGTCCGTCGACACCGCCGAGATCAATAAATGCACCAAAGTCTGTCAGACGGGCTACTTTTCCGGTTACGACATCGCCCACATGGATTTTTTCCCAGGCTTCGTCCAGAATACGTTCTTTTTCTGCTTCAATGACGACTTTTCTGGAAAGTACCAGTCTGCGTTTTCTTTCATCGATCGAGATGATTTTTGCTTCGACGGTTTGACCCACAAATGCCGACAAGTCGCGTACATAATGTGTATCTACATGGGAACCCGGGATAAATCCGTTAATGCCCATTGTTGTAACAAGAAGACCGCCTTTGACATCTTTTTCGATCGTGGCTTCTACTGTTTCGCCGGCTTCATGGATGTCCATGAGCTTTTGCCAGTTTTTATATTTTTCAACGCGTCGGGAGGACAGAATCACATTGCCTTCACCGTCATCCAGTTTAATGACATATACTTCAATCGTCTGGCCCGGTGTGAACAGATCTTTCGGTTTAGCATTGGTGTTCTCCGAAAGTTCGTCCTGTTTGATAATGCCGTCCGATTTGTAGTTAATGTTCACCATTACTTCACTGTCGGTGACATAGATGACTTCACCCTCGATGATTTCCCGGGGGTGAACCGGCTTCATGGTGTCTTCCACCTGCTCCATAAACTCGTCTTTGCTGTAATTGTCCATTCTTTTCACTACCTCCTCGATTAACCAATCCGGTGTAGATGCACCAGCGGTTATTCCTATTCTTTTCATTTTTACCAACTGATCGATCGGTAAGTCTACCGCTGACTCAATAGGATACACCCTTTTACAATACTGTGATGCGACTTGCGCCAGCTTTTGCGTGTTCGAACTGTGCGCCCCACCGATCACAATCATTGCATCTACTTCCTTAGCAATCTCGGCGCAGGCTTCCTGACGAAGCCTGGTAGCGTTGCATATGGTGTTCAGTATCACTACGTTCTGATTGTTTGCGGCAATCAAAGCTGAGAGCTGCTCAAATTTTTCCTCTCGGTTGGTCGTTTGGGACAATACGAAAACATCGGTCAGGCCGGTAACGGCTTTTGCCTCCTCCTCCGAGTTTACCACGGTAGCCTTATAGTCGGTCCGGCTGGAGAGAGCAACGACCTCCGGGTGCATACTGTCGCCAATAATAATAACATTATAACCCTTTTCTGTCATTTCTTCCAGTTTTTCATACATTTTTATTAAGGAAGGACAGGTCGTATCAACGATTCTGTGGCCTTTTTCTTCCAAGGCCGCTTTGGTTTCCTTGCAAATGCCATGGCTACGGCTGATAATGACCGCATCTGATGCGGGTTCCTCTTTTAGCGCGTCTTTTAATCCCATTTCACCGAGTTTTTCCACTACATGGCGATTATGAACCAAAGGTCCCAAACCGTATGCCTGTTTTTCTTCTTTTAAGGTGCTTTCCGCCAAAAGGACGGCGCGCTTGACCCCGCCACAGAATCCGGCATGTTCAGCGATGATGATTTCCATGTACTTCCTCCTCATAGATCGACTCGAATACGGCGCGGGTGAGCGCTTGAACCGCCTCTTCTTTGGCTAAGCCGGCGGTTACTTCCCGGGTTTTAATCACTTCCCGAAAATGCACGTCGACCCGGGAAAACAATTTGTAGGTGGCGTGAATACGGACCGGAACAATATCCGCCTTTGCGCGCATGGCAATGACGGAAACACCCTCTTTGAAATTGCGGATATCGATCGTGTCCACACGCGTTCCCTCCGGAAAGATGCCCAGCACGTCTTCCTCTTTCAGAATCGACAAGGCCGTTTTTAAGGCCCGAATATCGGTTCCTTCCCGGTGCACCGGAAACACGCCTACCTTGCGTAGGATCCAGGCGAGCGGCTTGAACGAGAACAATTGATCTTTTGCCATAAACCGGATCGGACGTTCTGTATAAATACCGAGAAAAACCGGATCCAACATCGACTGATGATTTCCGCATACGATGACCCGCCCTTCCTGCGGCATGCGCTCTTCCCGGTGTACGCGGGGCCAATAAAAGGGCGTCAGAAGGATACGGACCAGACCGGCCGCAAAACGGTACCAATTATAGCGCATCCTTTGCCTCCACAAATTCCATCATAAGATCGACTGTTTCCTGCACCGACAGATTTGTATTGTCAATGACAATGGCACCTTCCGCAATGGTTAACGGAGCGATTGCACGGTTCATGTCCTGGGTGTCCCGCTCTTTCATGGCCACCAGCACTTCCTCAAACGTATACCGGGTTTTTTCCCCCTGTTCATACCGGCGCCGGGCGCGCTCTTCCACATTTGCATCCAGATAAAACTTGTAGGGAGTTTCCGGAATCACACAAGTTCCGATATCCCGGCCGTCCATAATCAAGGAATACCGGATCGCCAAATCTTTTTGTTTTTCCTGCATTTCCTTGCGCACGCCGGGAATCGCGCTGATAACAGAAGCCGCTTTGGCAAATTGCTGCGCCCGGATGGCCGCAGGCAACGGTGCCCCGCTCTCCCTTAATTCGTGTCCTTCTATGGAAAACTGCAATCGGCCCGCCAATTTCTCCAGTACTTCCGTATCGTCGTTTGGTATACCGGCTGCATCGGCTTTCCATGCCAACATACGATACATCGCGCCGGTATCCAGATGCAGCATGCCCAGTTTTTCGGCCAATGCCTTGGCTACCGTACTTTTCCCGGAGCCGGACGGTCCGTCTATTGCAATACTTTTCATATTTCCATCCCCCAGGATTCACAGCCCAACAGGCGGTTTTTCGGATCTTTCAACCGCTGTTTCGGATACATGACAATCTGTATGCAACGGTCCATTCCGGACTGATAGCGGAACTGTTGGATCCCAAAGAGCGGAACATCCGAAAGAGAGGCTTTTTCCATCGCTTTTTCCGCAAATCCTCCGGGCAGATCATCCGTTGCACCGATCAGTACCGATGCCAGATCATTCGCTGTCAGTTGATTGTCCTGCAGCATGCCCGATAAGAGAGCTGCCGTCTTTTCTTCGATCTGATCCACCTCTGCATGGGTAATTTGAATCGAACCTTTTATCGTTTTCATTCATTCGCCTCCTTGCCAAAGCCTGCCGCATGGGTACCTGCCACAAAGCCCGTAGACCATGCAATCTGCATATTATACCCACCGGTATCGGCGTCTATGTCGAGCACTTCTCCGCAAAAGTACAAGCCTTCCACCTTTTTTGACTGCATACTTTTCGCGTCCACCTCCTGCACAAAGACCCCGCCGCGTGTAATGATCGCCTCGGAGAATCCGCGAAAAGAGCCCACATCCAGCGGGAAGTGCAATAGAGTATCCGTGAGATTCCGACGGTCCTTTGCAGTAAAAACGGCACCGCGTGTTTTCGGATCTATACCTGCGGCCCGAATCACATGGGGAACCAGACTCTGCGGCAACAGGCGGTTCGCAATCGTGCCGATTTCTTTCAGCGGATCCTTGTCCACTTCTCTTTGGATCCGGGCAGATAGTTGTTCTGCATGCAGAGCCGGTTTGAAATTCAGATACAACGGAAAGGCAGCAAAAGGCACCGGCGCTTCGGCGCTCATCTGCAAAACCACCGGACCGGATATCCCGTAGTGCGTAAACAGCAATTCACCGAACCACTCTTTTGCTTTCTTTCCCCACTTTGCCTCCAGTCGTATATTTCGCAGACTCAGACCCGATAAGTCCGGATACGGATGAAGCAGGTTTAACCCCACCAAAGAAGGATACAGCGGCTTGATCCGGTGACCGAAGTGTTTGGCCCAACGATACCCGTCTCCTGTGGACCCGGTTACCGGATACGACAGACCCCCGGTGGCAATAATGACCGCACGGGCCCGGTATTCTTTTCCCTTCGCCTGTACGGTGAAATAATCCTCTTTCTTTTCGATCTGATCGACTTTCGTATTTAAAAGGATTTGCACGCCGGCTTCCTTTAGCGCTCGCTGAAAGGCGGAAATTGTATCGCTGCTCTTGTCGCTTACCGGAAATACGCGCTCCCCGCGCTCGGTTTTTACCGCAACGCCACAGGAGATAAAAAAACGTTTAATATCCTCTTTTGTATAGCGGGCAAATGCGCCCATCAAAAACTTAGGATTTCTTCGTATGTGTGAAAGATGCATGGACATATCCGCATCGTTTGTTAAATTGCATCGTCCTTTCCCGGTAATATACCACTTCTTTCCGATCTTTTCGTTTTGCTCTAACAATATAACCGGAGCACCTTGTTTCGCAGCAGACAAAGCGGCCATGCATCCGGCCGGCCCGCCCCCTATCACAAGAATCATTTCCTTTCCTCCGGGGTAAGCATATAGACGATCGGTGCATGCCCGTCATCGGGTACCCGCTGCCAGCTATACACTCGGTATAAAGACTGGCTGCTGAACCAGCGGGCAAGCGCGTTTGCCTCTTCTTCCTTGTCGTGGGTGCGATAAGCTGTCAGAGAGATTCGGCCGTCCGATTGGATTTTTGCCCGCAGCTTCGTAAGGCTCTCGATTGTCGAATCGGCTTTGGTGGTCACCGTTTTGTCTGAACCGGGCAAATAACCGAGATTATAGACCGCAAATCGAAAAGGCGCCAAATCATCGCAGTGGACATGACTTTCATGCCGTAAGTCAATGGAATAATCCGGATAAAGGCGGGCGATCTCCGAGCAACGCCGGATTGCTTCTTCTGCTATATCAAAACCGGTGAATCGTCCCTGATCGGTGCACAAAGACAGAAGTTTTTTCATATCATGCCCGTTACCCAGCGTCATATCCACAACATGATCCCCCGGCTGTACGGTTATTTCCATTAACAGATGTGCCATCTGCAAGTGATTCATCATAGTCCTTTCCGTTCTTCACGGGATAGTTTCCGAAAATGTCCTTCCGGTAGATCGCCCAGTTTTATGCCATCCATTTCGGTCCGATGCAGTTTTTTAACCTCATAACCCAGCAGCGCCCACATGCGCCGGATTTGCCGGTTTCTCCCTTCTCTCATGCGAATCTGAAGACCGTTCGCATGACGGGTGATTTTAGCCGGGCGGGTTTTGATTCCGTCAAGCAGAATTCCTTGTTCGAACCGGGCAATATCCCGTCCTTTCGGCACCCGATTCAGACGGACTTCATACACTTTTTCCTTTTGAAAAGAAGGATGTGTCAGGCGATGAACCAACGGGCCGTCATTTGTCAGCAATAAGAGCCCGCTGGAGTCTTTATCCAAACGACCGACCGGCACAACGCGCTCGGGAATATCCTTTACATGATCTGCCAGCAGATTCTTCTGTTTTGGATCGGCCAGACTCACCGTTACCCCTATGGGTTTATGATAGGCATATACGACGGTTCGTTCCGGTAAAAACAGAGGCTTTCCGTCAACCGCTACGCGATCGGTCTCTCCGATACGCGTGGCCAGGGAATGAATGACCTCTCCATTGCATGTTACCCGACCGTCCAAAACGTATTGTTCGGCATCCCTGCGGCTGCATAATCCCGCTGCAGCCAGATACTTGTTAATCCGCACGGTCATCCTCCGTTTCTTCCAATGGAGGTAATTCCGAAAGATCCGACAGCGAAAAATAACGCAGGAATTCATCCGTTGTTTTGTAGAGATAGGGCTTTCCGATCGTTTCCAGCCGTCCGGCTTCCTGAATCAGGTTCTTACCGAGGAGCGTTTCAATGATTCCGGCCGACTGCACGCCGCGGATCTGCTCCACAACCATGCGGGTTGTCGGTTGCTTGTAGGCGATAATGGACAGAACCTCCAGTGCCTGCCTGCTCAGACTCTTTTGCGGGCGCGTATGCAATAAGCCCGCTATCGTGTCATGTAAAGCCTCATGGGTCACAAATAAGCGGGTATCGCCGTGTTTTGCATATACGATCCCGCTGTTATTACCGTACTTGGTTTCAAGCTGTTCTTCAATGGCGATCCATTGCGTCTGCGATACCGAAAGCGCGTCCCGTAATTGCTTGACGGTTAATCCGTCCGACCACAGATACAATAGGGCTTCCGCTTTCATTAGGGGTTCGGTCTTAATACGCTTCTCTCCTGTGCAAATAGATTTCATTTTGTTTGACCAACGCCTGTAGTATATTGCGCTTCATGAGTTCCAGCATGGCAATAAACAGGGCAATCCACTCGCCCACCGCCTGTGTCCGTACAAAATGGCCTAAGGGGGTGGGTTTTTCCAGCGGAGCATCCAGCAGGGTTTCTATGGCGGTTTCCACTTCAAATACTTCCCGTTCGATAATTTCGCCGATCGCCTCGCGTGATGCTTCTTCTCTGGCGCGTGTCTGCAATGCGTCGCGGAAAGCCAGATACAAAGCCCCGACGTCTTTGGTGATTTCTACAGGTTCGGTCGAATATGCGCTCAGATCCGACGGCAATTTGCTTAATCGGACCGCCCCGGCCTTTTCATAGGCTTGCAGGGTTTTAGAAACCGCCAAAAAGGCTTCGTATGCCTGCAGCCGTTTTACCAACGCTTCTCTGGGGTCTTCTTCCTCTTCCTCTTCTACCGGCAAAAGAATACGCGACTTAATATACAGTAATTCCGATGCCAAAACAAGGAAATCACCCATTTCTTCTTCCCGTACCGTGCTTTTGTCCTCTAAAATGCTGACATAGGCATCGGTGATTTCTGCGATCGGAATATCCTCAATCGGTATCTCGTTTTTTCTGATCAGCTGCAGCAGAAGATCCAGCGGACCTTCAAATGCGCTCACTTCAACATGTAACATTATAGGAACAATCCTACCAGGAAGCGAATGATCGCATTGGCTGCCGGTACAAGAATGCGTTGGAGTGCACCGGAAAAGACAAAAATGACGAGGATAATATAAAAATACCGTTGATACTGATACACCTTTCGTTCCATCTGCACCGGCAGAAAACTGAACACAATCTTTGATCCGTCCAGTGGCGGAAAAGGCAACAGATTAAACACGGCAAAATATACATTATACAAAATCATCAACTGCAGGAATTCTGCCCAGAGAGGGTGTTTGTTTCCTGTATAGATAAAAAGGCCGACGCTCACGGTGGCCAGCAGAAGATTCATGCCCGCCCCGGCCGCCGAAACAAACAGCATACCGGCTTTGCGGTTCCGGAAACGATTGGGATTGATCGGGACCGGTTTAGCCCAGCCGAAGCGAAAGAAGAGCAAACTCAAAGTTCCCAGCGGGTCCATATGCTTGATCGGATTCAAGCTCAACCGCCCTGCGTCTTTCGCCGTGGTATCCCCCATAAGAAGCGCTGCACCACCGTGCGCCAGTTCATGTGCCACAATCGTAAGGAGTAGGCATACGGCGGTAATCAGTATATTATCGGGTAGCAGATTCTGTATAAAAGACATCGGTGTCCGTCACTTTCGCGAAAATCAAAGGTTTTTGTGCTGCGCCCTCGCCGATCGTAATGGCAGATTGCAGGATCTTGGCAGACTCTGCGCCCCGTTTTTCATCATTCGCATAAAGGACAGCAATCACATCCCCTTTTTGTACCGGCGTGCCGCTGCGGAGCTTTCTTTCGATTCCGACATCCAGATCGAGGACATCGTCTTTTTTCAAACGGCCGCTACCCAGTTCCAAGGCGGCTTCACCGGTCAGTCGCGCATCGATTTTTTCTATGATCCCGTCTTTCTCTGCCTTTACAGGAATCTGAAAACGAGCTTTTCGCAGTTTCTCCGGTTTCTCTACAAACGATGTGTCGCCATCCTGTTCCTGTACCATTTCAAGGAACTTTTTATAGGCCGCCCCGTTGGCAATCTGTGCCCGTACGCGCTCGGTAGCACGTTCGATATTTGTTTCTTTATCGGCCAGAATCAATTCTTCCGCTGCCAAAGCAATGCTCACTGTCAGAAGAGGCCCTTCCTTCTCTCCGCGCAGAATCCGGATCGCTTCATATACTTCCAGAGCATTTCCGACAAAGTCGCCGAGCGGTTCTTCCATCGCCGTAATCAGACAGACCGTCTCTTTGGAAAAACGTGCACCGATTTTTGCCATCGTGCCGGCCAATTCAATCGCGCGATCGGGATCCTGCATAAAAGCACCCGATCCGACTTTTACATCCAGGAGGATTTTATCGGCACCCACCGCCAGTTTCTTGGACATAATCGAAGATGCGATCAAAGGGATTGCATCGATGGTTGCTGTTACATCCCGCAGTGCATAGAGCTTTTTGTCGGCCGGGACCAAAGTACCTGTTTGTCCGGCGACGGCCAAATGCATGCGCCGCACCTGGTCAACGAATTCCTCTTCCTGCAGCTCCGTTCTGAGCCCCGGTATCGACGCCAGTTTATCCAGTGTACCGCCGGTATGGCCTAAGCCACGGCCGGACATCTTGGCAAACGGAATGCCCAAAGACGCAACGAGCGGGCCGGTAACCAGCGTCGTCGTGTCACCCACGCCGCCGGTAGAATGTTTATCGACGATAATACCGGGTATACCCGACAGATCGATTACATCACCGGAATGGACCATATCGTCCGTAATGGCATACAGTTCGGCTTCGGTCATACCGCGAAGATATACCGCCATCAGCCAGGCGGCGATCTGATCGTCGGTTGCTTCGCCTGTGTGAATCATTTGAAACCATGCCCGGATGGATTCACGGGAGTGTTCTTTACCGTCCCGTTTGGTGGCAATAAAATCAGATGCGTGCATTTTTCAGACTCCGTATAAAAGATAAAAACAATTGCCGGAAATTTTGTTCCGACAGTTTGGCTGCTTCCAATACTTCTTCATGTGACAAGGGACTATCGATAATCCCCGCGGCCATATTGCTGATCATGGAAATCCCGCAAACTTCCATCCCCAGACGATTCGCAACCATGGCTTCCGGTACCGTCGACATTCCGACCGCGTCAGCGCCCAATACGCGCGCTGCTTTCACTTCTGCCGGTGTTTCATAACTCGGACCGGTAAACCAGATATACACTCCCTTTTTCAGCGATACTGCCGTCTCTTGTGCCGCCTGTAAGAGTTTTTCCTGCAAATGCTTTGTGTAGACTTCACTTTGGTCGGGAAAACGTGGACCATCCTTCTCATGATAAGGACCACGCAACGGATTGATACCGGAGAAGTTAATGTGATCGGTGATCATCATCAGATCGCCCGGGCGGAAAGTTTCGTTGACAGCGCCGGCCGCATTGGTCAAAAACAGGCGCGGTATCCCCAATGCGTGCACGAGACGTACAATCGCTGTTACTTCGTCAATCTCTTTGCCTTCGTAATAGTGCACCCGTCCGCTCAGAAAAAGAACCGGCAAACTTTCCACATAGCCGAAGATAAATTCACCCCCATGCCCTTCCACCCCCGGACGCGGGAGCCCGGGAATCTCCTCATAGGGGATATGCACGGCATCGGTTGCGGTATCCGCCAAGCTTTTCAACCCCGAACCCAACTGCACCGCAATGACGGGCGGTTTTTTCCATAAGGATTCCAGTTTTTTATGCATTGCGGGAACCTCCCTTTGTCTCTTCAGAAAAATGCTGCGTCCAGATTCTTTCCAGATACAAAGCGCCGATGACGGTTTTCGCATCCATCACACCGCAATGATCAATTTTCTGTAATAGTTCATCTAATGTTAACAACGCGATGGATTCGATTTCTTCGTCAATCTCTTTACTGATGAATCGCAGATCTTTTGCCAGAAAGAATTGTTGTTTTTCATTGGTAAAGCCTGCGGAAGTAAATGTATCAAACAAATACAGCATTTCACCCGCTTCATAGCCGGTTTCTTCCTGCAATTCTCTCTGCGCCGTTTGTTTGGGTTCTTCGCCGGCTTCTATAAGACCGGCCGGCAGCTCCAGCAGCGTGCGGCCGATCGCACTTCGGTAATTTTTAACCAGCAGAATCCGGCCGTCCGGCAATACGGGAAGAACCACAGCTGCACCGGGATGCTCGATTATTTCTCGTTTGGAATACTTTTTGTTCGGCATTTCCACCGTATTCACCTTTAAGGTCAGAATACGCCCCGAATAGATTTTTTCCGATTTGATGGTTTTCTCTTTATAGCTCATGCATCCCTCCCCGCTTCCAATCCGCTGCCGATAATAATAACTGATCCGCCTGTTGGTAAGCGCTTTCTGTTTGCTTGCTGCCGCTGATTAAGCGTGCGACTTCTTCTGTCCGTTCTTCCTTAGACAATAATTGCAGTGTACTGCTCGTTTCGTCCTGCTTCGTTTCCTTTGTAATGCGGGAATGTGCATCTCCCATCGAGGCAATCTGCGGCAAATGGGTAACCGCAATAATCTGCATGGTATCTGACAATCGATAGAGAAATTCCGCCATCGACTGGGCCGCCCGGCCGCTGACACCGGTGTCGATCTCATCAAATACCACCGTCCCCGAGGCAAATTCCCGGGAAAACAAAGAACGTATGGCCAGCATCACCCGCGACAATTCCCCGCCGGATGCAATTTCATGCAAAGGTCGCATGGTTTGCCCTGCATTGGTACGTATATAAAACAGGACCTGTTCTTTTCCGTCGGCGCCCAGTTCCGTGGGTAGTAACCGCGTTGCAAACTCGGCATGGGGCATGCGCAATCCGGCTAAAACCGCAGCGATCTCCTTATCCAGTTGCTTGCCGATCGCCGTACGAAACGCTGTCAGCTGTGCAGCCAAATGCTCCAATGTCTGTGTACAGGAATCGATCTCCTCCTGGGCCTGCTGCAAGTCTTTTTCCCTTTCGGCGAGCTGCTCCGCCTCCTGTACCGCGTTTTCATAAAAAGCAATGATTTCTTCCCGGCTTTGCCCGTATTTTCGTTGCAGGCGCATCCACTCTCCCATGCGCCGGTCCAGCTCTTCCAACCGTTGCGGATCGTTCTGATATCCTTCCGCTAAACGGGTCAGTTCGCTGCGTAATTCCTGCAATAGTTCGGACAGGGAAATAATCGGTTCAGAAAGAGAGATGGAGGAGTCCAGCCCCTCCATTTTATGTGCGAGGCTTTCTGCCGACGCAAGTAATTGTAAGGTTCCGGGATGTTCATCGGACCAGCCTTCAATCAGTCCATGCATCTGTTCAGCCATCTGTAAAAGATCTTCAGCATGCAAGAGACGCCGATGTTCTTGGTCCAAAGTTTCGATATCCACAGAAAACGGATCAAAAGCTGCTATTTCTTCTATCTGATAACGCAAAATATCCAGTTCGCGCTCCCGGGCGGACGGGTCTGTTCCATACCGGGACAAAAAGGTGCGCAGTCGGTTTCTTTCGTTGTACACTTTGCGATACTGCGTATATACATCCTTTTGCTCTTTTGTAAAAAAGCTGTCCACCAATTGGATTTGCCGGTCCAGATCCAGCAGGGCACGATCCTTCTGTCCATACACATCCAGCATCCGCCCGCCGATCGCTTTCAGTTCAGCAACGGTTACCAGCTGCCCCTGCACGCGTGCGCCGGAATGCCCGGACGCCTGCACCGAACGCGATAAGGTGATGGTATCTCCCGGTTCGATCCCGTAGGGTTCCAGAAGTTCCTTTTCCATGTTCTCCGGATAAGAAAAAACCCCTTCCACATACAGCGTTTTTTCCCCGTCCCGAATCATATTGCGCGATGCACGGGCACCGGACAAAAGATTCAAGGCATGTAAAAGTATGGACTTGCCAGCCCCGGTTTCCCCGGTAATGACATGTACGCCCCGATGAAACTGCGCGGTCATTTCTTTGATAACGGCCAAATTCCGGATCCGGACTTCCAATAGCATAGCTAACGAATACTCTCCTTGATCTGATCCAGAATCGAATCCAGATCGTCTTTGTTTTCCACAGCAATAAAAATGGTATCATTTCCGGTTAATATCCCGGCGATTCCTTTTATCTTGCTGTTGGTCACCGCCATTCCGCAAACCGTACCTGTATGTGCAATGGTCTTTATGATAATCATTTCTTCGTTTCTTTTTATGGATAAAACGGCCGAGCGAAAAATCTTGTCCAATCGTTCATTGAGTGAATCGTGCACCGTATCAATCAGAGCATACCGGTATTCCCCTTCCGCCGACTGTACCTTCGAAATTCGAAGTTCTTTTATGTCACGGGATATGGTTGCCTGCGTTGCGCGAACGCCCCGGGTCATGAGGTATTCGGAAAGCTCTTCCTGGGTGCGGATCTCAAATTCTTCAATCAGATCGAGAATGATTCTTTGGCGCGTGTACTTTTTCATCTTTCGCTCCTTTATTCTTATTTTTCTTTTCCTTCAATGGAAAGAAAAAGGAAAATCGCCGGATTATTTTTGCACTGAACATAACAATTTCCTGCGCATAGCTTATCGATATCGACTTTCCGATTGCCTTCCCGCCCACCGTCGTGGCTGAAATCGCCCCGGTGAACAATACACTCAACAGCGTACCATTTATAAAGCCAAAGGAACCGAGAATACGAAATACAATCATCGTTCCTACGGCACCGCTTACAATACCGCAAATGTCTCCAATCACATCATTGCAAAAATTGGAGACCTTATCCGCGTTTCGAATCAACGCGATCGCATAGTCCGCAGAAGGAACGCGATTGGCTCCCATTGCATGAAAGCCCTTCACTTCCGCTGCCGTTACCGCAATTCCGATAATATCGAAAACTATGCCGATCGCGATAATTGTCAAAAGTAAAAGCGTGGCCACAAAGGTGGATACGCCTGAAACCAGAGCATCCGACAAAAAACTGATACTAACGGATAAAACCAAAGTCCAGAAGGTGATGAACCGCACCCATTTTCCGTCGATGCTTTGCAATATTTTTTGTGTTTTTTTGGGTTTCGCCATGTTTCTCCGTTCAAATAAGTATGTAGGATAGTGAAGATGCACATAGTAAATCTTACGGCATAGGTTTAGTAGAATTTCTCCGCCTGCTACTGCGCGTCGCCGCCATCAGCGGTTTCCCTTTAAAGCAAACGCCGGACCGTCACCAAAACCGGAACTAAATCACCACTAAGTCCGCACTGTAATCCCATGTGCATCAAACAGTCTAGGAGTTTTCCTCTACAACCAGTCGGATCCTTATCCTTTTTTGCAAAGAATGTTTCGATACCAAATAGCGTTTGGCCTGGCCACAGCCTCCCCCTACGAACGTTATCTTCCGCAGTCTTCACTCAAGGCAAGCTACGCTGCAAAATGCAGGTTTTATCATCCGCGTGTGTTGTCGCGGAAGTCTCCGCGAGGGTAGGGTCAACGCCTACATGCCATTGTAGATCGCCCCATCCCTCTTACTCCCAGAACATACCCCCGACTGGGCGTCGTGAGCATAAACCAGGAACTTCATCGATGTGCTCTGCGACGGATTTTTAGCCCCGCCCTCCAGATCCGTTGTGCTGACTAGAATACTGCTTCACTATTACATGATTATAGCAGAAATTATCGGATTATTCAATCAAAAGCCCGACTTTTATACATCCCGATGCATAAGTGAACGGGTAATCTGCATCAATCGATCCGTATTGCGTCCTGCCAGACGTGACAATGCGAGCAGCGCTTTTTCTGTATGAGAAACCATGTTTTCTTCCGCTTCTTCCTGCGTCATGAACCGTAAAATCGTCATATTGTCTGCTTCCAGATCCTGACCGGCGTCCAGTAAATCATCCTGTATCTGGAATGCCGCCCCGACATGCTCGGCATAGTCTCTAAGAAAAGCACGCTCCTCCTCTGTTGCCCCGCCCAAAACCGCACCCGCTTCGCAGGCGGCAAGAATCAGTTTCCCGGTTTTCTTTTCGTATAAACGCAACAAATGCGCTAAATCTTCCACGCGATCATACAAGTCCATAATCTGGCCGCTCAGCATCCCGTCGGTACCGGCCGCACGGGTGAGAATCTGTGTTGCCATCCATTTATTCGGATCTTGTTGTGCGGCGGACATGGCCAGTTCCAATGCGCCGTTGAGCAAGGCATCGCCTGCCAATATGCCCATAGCTTCGTCAAATTCCTTATGCAGGGAGGGACGGCCGCGCCGATAATCATCATCATCCATCGCGGGCAGATCATCGTGTACCAAAGAATAGTTGTGGATCATCTCCAGACTGACCGCAAAGGGCATGGCCGCATCCAGATCCTTCGCAAAAAGCGCATAGGACTCCAACAGCAGAACCGGACGCAGGCGCTTGCCGCCTCCGTCCACCGCATACACGAGCGCCCGCTTAAGCAAAGGATGCATCGGCATCTCTTTTAACGATGCCTGCAGGGCTTGTTCAAAAAGCTGTCGGTTCTTCTGGGTTATCGTCAAATAATCCGTCATTTTCCATCCCTTCCCGTTGAAACGGCAATGCAAGCTCCCCTTCCATCTTTAGTAACTCCCCTTTGGAACGTCTCAGACACGCATCCAGCTCGCTGTATAATTGCATTCCCTTCTTGTATTCATTTAGATTCTCATCCAGCGATAATTCACCCGATTCCAATCGCGAAAGGATCGCTTTCAGTTCCTCCAGGTTTTTCTCATAGTCCTTGAATTCCATCGGTTTCCTCCTCCTCAAACGCCTGCTCAATCACACTGCGGGCCTGTCCGTGTAAAAAACGCATGGATACCCGGTCGCCGGGTTTCAGCTCCCGGCTGTCCGTCACGACACCCCCGGCCTTTTGCACAACCGCGTATCCCTTTTGCAAAATGCCAAGCGGATTGGATGCTTCCAGTTTATGGTAGAACAGCGCCAGCGCGTGTTCTTTTTCGGTAAAGTAGGACGTTTTTGCCTGCAGCAAGCGTTTCGCCATATCTTGCAGCTGATCCTGCCGTTTTTCCAAGCAGAGCACCGGATTGGTTCGCAAGAGCGCATCGTGAAACATGTCCAGCTCTTTTGAATAATCTTCCAATACTCCCTGCATTGTATGCCGCATGTTTCCAACGGTATCATCCACATCCCGTACCAGATCCTGTACATGCCGTGTCGCCAATTCACCGGCTGCTGTCGGTGTCGGTGCACGGAGATCGGCGGCAAAGTCGGTTAATACCGTGTCAGATTCATGCCCGACCGCAGAAATAATCGGATAGCGGGAACGGGCTACTTCTCTTACCAGCTCCTCATCGTTAAAACAGAAAAGGTCTTCAAACGAACCGCCGCCACGTCCGATAATGACGGTGGACAAATCGTTCCGGCTGTTGAAATATCGCAGCGCCTGTATCATGGACTGCGCGGCATTCGTCCCCTGTACCACCGACGGATACAAAAGAATATGCGTCATCGGCGAACGTCTGCGAATCACATGCACAAGGTCGGTAATCGCTGCCCCTGTGTCCGATGTGATCAGACCGATCCGGTAGGGCACAGCAGGGATCGGGCGCTTTTTGTCCGTCGCAAACAGCCCTTCTGACTGCAATTTCTTTTTTCGCATTTCCAATTCCTGAAACAGTACGCCCGGCTGATGCAATACAATACTGTCTGCAATCAGCTGGTATTCGCTGCCGGCCGGGTAGGCACCGATCCGCCCCCCTACGTCGACTTCCATCCCGATATGCTCTTTCATATGGGGGTCCGAACAGCGTTTAAACATGACGCATTTCAGCACGGCGGATGCATCTTTGATCCTGAAAAAGCAATGCCCCCGCGCGGTTTCGGTAAAACTGCTCAGTTCGCCCCGCACAGTAACATTGCTTAGTAGTAGATCATCCCGCAATACTTTTTTGATATAGTTTCCAATTTCAGATACGCTTACCGGATGCATCAGGATTCCCTTTCTCTGGCAATATTCCCCAATACTCCATTCAGAAAACGAAAAGAAGTATCACTGCTGTATTTCTTGCTTAATTCGACCGCTTCGTTGATCGAAGCACCCACAGGAATATGATCGTCATACAGAATTTCGTTAACCGCCAGACGCAGGATCGCTTTGTCCACACGAGGCAAGCGCGAATACTCCCAGCCCTTTAAATGCTTGGCGATACAGTCGTCAATCTCTTCCAGATTCTCCACAATGGAAGAAATCGCCCTACGGATAAAAGCCATTTGCTTGTCCGATAAATGATGGGATTCTTCCTGTACCGCGCTATCCTCTTCTGCTTTGACAGGTTTTATGCTTTCCAGCACCGATGCATCCTCCGAAACGGGTTCCGTTTCTTCTTTTGCGCGGTAGATTTCAAACCAGTCATCCAATTCCTGCAGCTGCATGGCTTGCACATCCATCCCGTATAAAAAGCGCATGAGCCACTCTCTGGCCGTTCGCCGCTCTATCCATTCCTTTACGGCATCCGCTTTTTTCATCCGGTTTACCCTTTCAGGCCTTCAATAAAAACGTTCACCTCAACGGCGCGTAAACCTGTAATGACATGCAGTTTTTCCGTAATATTTCTCTGGGCGGACTCTGCGATTTTTGTAAGATCTTCCGCATTGTGCGCGATCAGACGCAAATCAATTCGTACCTGTCCGTCTTTGGTTGCAATCTTCACGCCTTTCATCGTATCCGTCGTTGTAAATTTGTCATAGGATACAAAGTCATGGCCGGGTAAAAGCTCCGCAACACCCGTTACTTCCATGGCCGCTTCCCGCACGACTTTTTCTATAATGGTATTGGCGATCTTTACGCGACCGCCAGTAAATGTATTGTCCATGTCGTTTTCCCTCCTGCTAAAAAGAGGGGGCAAAAGCCCCCTCCCTGTGGCAGCACTTTTATTGTTCCGGATCCTCTTCGTCTGCTTCGTTGTCGTCGTCTTCTTCGAAAACAACATCTTCTTCAAAATCGTCCATATAATCGTCGAATTGGAAATCGTCAAAATCGTCGAAGTCTTCAAAATCGTCATCAAAGTCTACACCGTAAAGCTCTTCTTCCACATCCGATAAATCTTCGTCGATAAAAGCGATATAGTCTTCAATATCTTCCTGCGCTTCTACAATGGCATCCATCGTGTCCACGATTTCTTCCAGCGCATCGATAATGTGTAGAAAAATCTTGCCTTCATCGGTCGACTCGTCAATTTTCAGGCCGTCGGTGATGCCTCTGAGATACGAAATTTTCTGATAGAGATATTGCATTTTGTCCTCCTATACTCTGGAAAGGTATTCGTTGGAGCGCGTGTCGATACGGATTACATCGCCCTCGTTGACAAACAGCGGCACCTGTACCACCGCCCCGGTTTCTACGGTTGCAGGCTTGCTGCCGCCCGAAGAAGTATCCCCGCGGATGCCGGGCTCGGTTTTTGTGACGGTTAATTCAACAAAATTCGGCGGAGAAACATTAAATGCCTTGCCCTGGTAAAACCGAATGGTGGCATAATCGTTCTCCTTCACATAAAGGATTGCATCTTCGACCGCATCTTTCTCCAATGGGATTTGTTCGTACGTTTCCTGGTCCATGAAATAGTACAAAGTTCCGTCATTGTAGAGATACTGCATTTCCTTCGCGTCTATCCGTGCGGACGGATAGCGGTCGTTGGGATTGAAGGTAACATCCTTGGACGCCCCCGACATCACCGAACGAATCTTGGCGCGAACAAAGGCCGCCCCTTTTCCCGGCTTCACATGTTGAAAATCAACGATTTGATATACATCGCCGTCCATCTCAAATGTAACGCCTTTTCTGAAATCTCCTGCCGCGATCATCTATTGCATCCCTCCTGCTCTTCATTTACACATAAATTATACCAATGAATGGAAAAGGTTACAAGGCAGGCGGTTTAGGGGTCAGGGAAGTTGTCCGGCGGTGGTGTATATACCCCAAGGGTCTTTAAGGACAAAAAGCCCGGTATATCCATCCCTGCAAGCATTTTGCGCGGATTCGCCCTTGTATAATCCAAAGCACCTAAGTTTACATCCCGGTCCGATTCATAATAGCCGTTGATTTTGGAGGTCTTACTGAGATGAATCGTACCCTTTTGTAAAACGATCCCTTTTATCTCGGTGCGCAGTAAATCCAAATCGCCTTCCAACAGGATCGTGCCCAAAAAAGGCGCCTTCTGCGCGATCTGCATGGCTTCGATCCGTACATGACCCGTTACGATCAAAAACACAGATTCGGTATCGGGAAAAGTGGCAATCCATTCCCATTCGGGTTCGGCAAAATCTTCTGTAGAAGGCGGCTCCGCAACCGGTTCCGAATCCTCGGGATCGGGCGGCAAGGGCTCTTCCGTATCTGTTTCGTCCGGCAAAACTTCCGGCTCGGGTTCTTCCGGATTAGATGTTTCCGTATCCGTGTCATCCGGCGGACTTTCCGGAACGGGGGTTTCTGTTTCCTGCGGCTCTGTCACCAGAACTTCTTCGGATTCTGTGTCTTCCGGTTCTTCTTTTGATTGTAGTTGATACACTTCCCAGTGCTTTTTGTCTTTTGCCAATTGGATCCGCAAATCGGTATCGGATAAGATAAACGGCAAACCGGCTTCTATGATTTTCTCTTTCAGGAATGCCATTTTGGCATCCAAAGACAGGCCCCCCTCCCCGGATGTCTGATCCAGCGGCGTTTCTACGATCTGTTCGGCATGATAACTTCCTGCATCCGCCACAGGAGTAAAACGCCAGGATAAGCTCTGTTTATTCCCGTCGATTGCAACATGGGCCAGCGTTTGTGCGCCGTCTGCTCCTATAAGAGAAAGGGGGTATTCCTTTGATTCGGCAGCGTGCGGGCCTGTGATATGTGCTTTAAACTGTCGCATAATCGCCTCAGCATTGCCTTTTTCCAGCAGATAGGAAATATTTCCTTCCAACTCCGCTTTGTCCCGTATCGTTGCAATCCGGTTTTCCTCTACCAAGATAGCCAGTCGCATTCTTTCCATCGAATAAAAGGCGATCATCCCGATAAAGGCCAGTAGTATAATTACATAGATCAATAAGAATCCGCGTTTTTTCATTCTGTTTGCTCCGGCAGTTCCAGCAGCCTGTGAAATCGGCTTTTGCGCCCGCCCTGTTCTAATTCTATCTCTACTTCCAGTATGCCGGCCTCTTTATCCAGCCGGGAGGAAATCGCGTTGATATGATGAGACAACAGATTTACACCCCTGTGCGGACTCCCGCGAAATCCGTGCAGTCCTTTCGCCGTATAGCGTCGTATGGTGCTTGTCAGCTGGGCATAGGTAACGTATTTTTCCTCATGAATCTTCAGGACAAAACCCATGGGGGTTGCGCCTTCAATAAACACATCCACCTCATCGGGACCGTAAACTTCCTGGGCAGACTTTACTTCCCGCTCGATATAGTCCATTGCAAAAGAGCCGTCCAAAAACAGGGTATCGGCGGATTCCAGGTGCTTGGAAACCAGTATCGTTTGCGAAAACAACGCATAAATGACAAAAACAAGTATCGAACTGATGGCCATGGCGCATACCAGTTCAATGAGCGTAAAGCCTCTTCTATTCCGTACGCAAAAGCCGAATCGCATCCTGCATGCCCTCCCGCCGGATCTCATACCAATACAGTCCGTTGTGATCTGTAGTGGCATGGATTTCATAAACGGTATCTCTGTACCGGATCATCCTGATATCGCCGTCCTCCAGGTCTTCTACGGGGCGGAGGGATCCGGTATCTGTCTGAATCGGCGCCTTTTTATTAACACAGGTGATCAGATTCCTGAGAAACTGATTCTGCAATCGCAACTCTTCCAGTTCTGCAAGCTGCCGGGAGGTGGATCCCAAAACCGGAAGCATAGCCAGTACGAGAATGGAAAGCAGACTTAAGGCAACGATCACCTCGATCAGACTGTAGCCTTTGCGTTTCATGGTTCCGTCACCGTAAACCGCGCAACGCCAACCGTGAAATTCAAGTAAAGCGACTTTGCCCCATAGCTAATCGGAATATGTCCGCATTTGGAAAAAGCGCCGGTTGGATAAATGACCAGCGTATTCCCTATATGTCTTGGTTTATCCATAGTAATTCTTCGCAATTGTCTTGCAAGAAGCTCGCTGCCATCTTCAGAGACGACGCGATAGCTGTTGTTATCGGTATCAAAGTGTACCCTGACCGATTTCTGATGAGCCACGGCATAGGTACGCGCAAAACGCAGGTCTTCCAGCATATGATCCAACTCCCGTTCTTGCACCATCGTGATGCTGAGCACGGCAACCCCCAGCATAATTGACAATATGCCGAGGACAATAACCATTTCCAGTAGTGTAAAGCCTTTGCGTTTCATCATACGCCTCCATGAAAGAGAATCACCAGCGTAAAACCAATCGCAATAAACGGAACAAACGGGATCGGCCGTTTTTTATCCGCCCCGTGAATAAGAAGAAAGATCGCTACCCCGGCTGCTGCCCAAACAGAATACAAGAAAAAGCGGAGTTGCAAGGGAGGTGCAAAGAGAAAAAGCAGCAGCCCGATCAGAATCTTATCCCCGTCGCCCATTCGGTCTTTTGCTGCAAAGGCAAACAGGATCCACACAAAAACACCGGGCAACGCAGAAATAACGGCCTTTTTCTCCCAAACGAGAAGAAGAAAAACCAACACACCCACCAGGATCAGATGCCTGTCATACACATCCTGTGTAGCAAGATCGATCCCAGCCATGAGAAGCAGTATGCTCACAATCGTACAATACAGGACAAACGAAGCATTCAGGCCAAGCCGCAAATAAAACAAAACAAAAAGGAAGCCCGATAACAGCTCTGTTAGCGTGCTTGCGATTCCTATGGCTGCATGACACGTTTTGCAGCGTCCTTGTAATGCCACATAACTAAGGATCGGCACCAGTTCGGCCGCTCCCAAAGGGGTGTGGCAATGATCGCAGTGCGATCCGGGCCGGAGCAGGGATTCTCTGGCCACCGTTCGCATGGCTGCCAGGTAGAGAAATGAACCCACACTGGCACCTAAAAAGAAAATAAGTAAGACTATCAAGGCTTAAGGAGTAATTCTGCTTGCTTCTCCGTTTGCATCGACCTGGAATCCTTCCGGGAAGACTTCAATATAGTCTTGCCAGTTTTCTTTGTTAGCCTGTGTCCAGGGCAGCCCGCAAGCAGCTTCGCCTTCACTGCTGATGCAAAGTATAGCTGCATTTTCCAACATCCGGATGCTTGCTTCATCTGCTTTTTCCTGGGCTCTTTCCCTGTAACCTGCGTAAGCCGGAATTGCAATGGCCAGCAAAATAGCCAGGATGGCTACGACAACGACAAGCTCGATCAGCGTAAAACCCTTCCTCTTCCTGTTCCCTTTTTTAAACATGCCTTCCTCCTTCAAAAATATTCACAAGCCAAAAGGCCTTGTGTCAAAGAAAAAAGTACTACCTTGTAACCTGGTTCATCGTATCCGGAGAGCGATAGCGTACTGCTTCCAGCACATGCTTGTCTTCTACTAAATCGGCACCGTACAGATCGGCGATCGTACGGGATAATTTAAGGATCTTCTGGAAGCTGCGCGCACTGAATTTATACTGATGAAAAGCCATTTCCACAATTTTTTGTGCAGAAGCACTCAGTTGAATATGCTTTTTTATCAGCCGGTTGGTCAATTGGGCATTATTTCTGACCCCGGTTCCTTTGTAGCGTGCAATTTGCCGCTGGCGTGCATCGTTTACGCGTTTTCTTATCGTCTTTGAGGTTTCCGCATTTTCATCCTGTGTCAATTCATCGTATTTTACCGGCTTGACCATAATATGAATGTCAATCCGATCCAGGATCGGATTGCTGATTTTCCCGGCATAACGCTGGATTTCCTGCATAGAACAGGTACAGACATGCGTTTCATCCCCATAGTAGCCGCAAGGACAAGGATTCATCGAAGCAACAAGTAAAAACTCACTGGGATACGTCAGACTCGCCGTTACCCGCGAGATGGAAACCACGCCATCTTCCATTGGTTGACGCAAAACCTCAATAACCGATTTGGTGAATTCAGGGAATTCATCCAAAAACAATACGCCATTGTGCGCCAGGCTGATCTCTCCCGGCTTGGGTATGCGTCCGCCCCCGATAATTGCCACTTGTGATGCCGTATGATGCGGGGATCGAAACGGCCGGTTTCGCAAAAGACCGGTTTCTTTCAGCAATCCTGCCACAGAATAAATCTTTGTTGATTCAATGCTCTCTTCAAACGTCATCTCCGGCAGAATTGTCGGCAAACGGCGTGCAGCCATGGTCTTTCCACCGCCAGGCGGCCCGATAATCAATATGTTGTGATGTCCGGCAGCAGCCACTTCCAGCGCGCGTTTCAGTGCATGCTGACCCCGTATCTCAGAAAAATCCACCCCGAAATCCGGATCTTCTTCTGTGAAATCTTCCAATTCCGTCCGATGCGGCTCAATTATCTTTTCTTCATTCCGGTCATCCACTAATTGCTGCAGTGTACGTACCGGCATGATATCCATACCACGGACAACTCCGCACTCTTCTTTATTGGCTTCGGGTACATAGCAGCGGGTAAAACCTAATTCGCGCAACGAAATAACAATAGGAAGCGCACCTTCGATACCCTGTACGCGTCCATCCAGCGATAACTCTCCGATATATGCCGTTTTATCATCGGATTCGGTTTCGATTTCTCCCACCGATGAAAGTAACGATAAAGCGATGGCGAGATCCAGCTGCGAGCCTTCCTTTTTCAGATTGGCGGGCGCTAAATTTACGGTAATCCGCTGTAAGGGAAACTGATAGCCGCTGTTTGCAATTGCGCTGCGTACCCGCTCCTTACTCTCTTTGATCGATGCATCCGGCAGTCCGACAATCGTAAAAGCAGGCAGCCCATTGGATAAATCCGTTTCCACATCGACGCTGTATCCGTTTAAACCCTGTAGAACACATGTTTTTACTTTACTGTACATAGAAACTCCTAACCGGCATAAAATGCATTTTCTATGTGATGCATGACATCGTCCAATATTTCAATCACATCAAAACGCACCTGCATGTGATGCAATTGATGTTTTTGTATATACCATTGTGTGAGGCGGATGATCTGCCGCTGTTTATGTAGGTGCACTGCTTCTCTCGGATACCCGTGTCGTGCGTTTTTACGCCGCTTAACTTCAACAATCACGAGCAGCCCGTCCTTGCTTGCGATCAGATCCAGTTCGCCGATCTTTGTGGAAAAGTTCGCGTCCAGTATTTTATAACCTTTCTTAACAAGAAATTCTCTTGCCTGCTCCTCTCCTTGTTTGCCAAAATCAACATGCCCGGATTTCATCCTGCGCTCCTTTATGTTTTATTCGAGTATATCATGCTTCAATTTATTCAACAACCGTGTTGCGTTATGCTAATGTCGACTATTTTGCTTGGGATAAAGCCCTGTATCTCTTATTTTCGTATGTATTTCTATTCTCCGCATCCGTTTGCAATTTTCTCCTGCAGCAAGTAAGATAA
>JAAYQA010000090.1 GCA_012519495.1 Tissierellia bacterium
TCAACTACTACGTCAACCCGCGCTATGACAACTACGGTGCATCCATCACCGGCTACGAGGTGATCCATGCCGTTCGGGTCAAAGTGGAAGACATTGACAAGGCCGGCGAGATAATCGACGCAGCGATCGAAGCCGGCGCCAATCATTCCAATCAGATCAGTTTTGATATCACTGACGCACAGCGGGATGCGCTCTACAAAGAAGCGATGAAAGAAGCCGTCAAACAGGCGGAAGGCAATGCGAAGATCCTGGCGGAAAGCATTGGCAAAGAACTGGGCACCGTAGCCGAAGTCATAGAAGGCGGTGCCGCACAACCTACCCCGATGTATGACGGAATAGATTATGCCATGGATGGCGAAAGAGCAGGTATTCACCCCGGCGAAACCCGGGTCGGCGCCACCGTTACCCTGATCTACAACACAAAATAGCAGACTGTTTTATACCCGGCGGGCCTTGTGCCCGCCGTTTTTTTGCGTGAAAATTTTGTCGTCGTGTAAATAATATGTTAAGATTGTATAAAATACGTATGGAAAGGCCACGGTATGTCACTTACCCTCTTACTTGTCATTTTTCTTGTATGCTGCTCTATTTTTGTCAACGGCTGGACCGATTCACCCAACGCGATCGCAACGGTGGTATCCACCCGGGTTCTCTCACCCAAAAAAGCCATCGTACTGGGCGCATTCTTCAACTTTGTCGGCGTGTTTTTATCGGGATCCGCTGTGGCCGCTACCACCGCCAGCATTGTGGATGTGGGTTCCGGCAGTGCCGGGCTGATCACTTTGGCCGCCGCACAGGTCGCCATTGTCTTGTGGGCTGTCAGCGCCTGGCGTTTCGGTATACCCACCAGCGAAAGCCATGCACTCATCGCGGGGCTGATGGGCGCCGGACTCGCCGCAGACGGGCTCAGCGCGCTCAACACACACAGCATTCTGCTGGTCGGCTACGGTCTTTTAATTTCCACCTTAGCCGGTTTCTTTCTCAGCTACGGTATAACAAAACTCATCCGGTTTATTGCGACACTCCTGATGCCGGAACGCAGGAAAGCCAACAACTTTTTTTCGCGCGGGCAGATTCTGTCGGCATCCCTGATGGCGTACTCCCACGGGGCGCAGGACGGACAGAAGTTTATGGGGATATTGTATCTCGTACTTATACTGGGTAATCTTGTGCCGCAGCCAACCGGCGGCAACTGGAACATCCCCGTCTGGATCATGCTCGTCTGTTCCGTACTGATGGCCTTCGGCACATCGATCGGCGGTTACCGCATTATCAAAACCATGGGGATGGAAATGGTGCAATTGAAAAAATACCAGGGTTTCGGGGCCGAGCTTGCCGCATCCGGCAGCATGATTGCAGCCACCTTGTTCGGCATACCCCTGAGCACAACCAATACCAAGGGAACCGCCATGATGGGGGCCGCCGCCACCGAAGGCATACGCAAAGTCAACTGGGGCGTAGCCAAAGAAATGGTTTTGGCCTGGGTGCTGACCTTTCCCGCCTGCCTGTTTTTGGGCTGGCTGTTTGCCTTTGTATTTCGCGCTTTGTTTTTATAATTAGGAGGATCGAATGGGACGATTAAAAAGAAGAAAACCGAATGACTACTTTGCGATGTTCAGCCAGGGAGCAGCCATTTCCCAGCGCGCGGCCCGCGCACTAGAACACGCACTGAGCAGCGGCAATGTAGACACCGAAGAAATGCGCGCCATCAAAAAAATCGAACACGAAGGCGACACCCATGTGCACCGCTCCCTGGATGAGATCGAAAAAGCCTTTATCACGCCCTTTGATTCCGAAAAAATGGCGGACATTGTGCGCGGAATCGAAAACCTGACAGACGCCATCGACCAGATCTCCCGGCATTTTTATATGATGCGCATCCAAACCACCGACCCGTTTATTGAAAAATTTGTCGCACTGCTGATCGAGACCACCGATCACTTAGTCAATCTGACAAACAATATGCACGACCACAAACGTCACCCCGATATCGTCAAACAAGCCATCATCGAAATAAATCACGTAGAAAACATCGGCGACCAGACCTATCAGCAAGCCGTATACGAGCTGTTTGACGGTACCAAAGACGCCATCGACGTCTTCCGCCTGCATACGCTCTACGATCAGCTGGAAAGTGCGCTGGATGTATGCGAAGACATCGCCGACAATATCGAGACGATACTGATCACGCTTTCGTAA
>JAAYQA010000016.1 GCA_012519495.1 Tissierellia bacterium
TAAGGATCGCTCTCTGTTTTGTTATTGTTTTGTCCATAACAAATTCTCCCCGGTTTGCTTCTTTGCGTAAAAACACGCTACAAGTCCAAAAACTGCAGCAGGATCTCCGTCTTTAAGCGTTCCACCGGTTCTTCCCAATCGGTATGCAAAAGCGTTCGCAGGCGTTCAATCCGGTTTCTGACCGTGTTGATATGCAGAAACTGCTTTTGCGCCGTAAGACTGAAATTCAGATTGTTTTCCAGATACAGTTTCAGTGTACGCAGCAGTTCAATATTCTTTGGATCTTCCATCAGGCTGCGGTATTCCGTAAGCAGATGCTCCAGCTCCCGGGCGGGGATATCCAGCCATACCAGCGGACCCAGATCCTCATAAAACCGGATACTTTCACCGGGCAGCATGACCCGCCCCCTATCCATCACTTTCCGGTACTTTTCCGTTGTGCTGCGAATCTCCTTGAGTGGGGCGGTTTCTTTTCCTGTGGCAATCGTAAGCTCCATAGCCGGCAGACGCTCTTTGACGGTTCGCTGAAACTCCGTCAGTAAACCTTCAAGTGTCTGCCGATTGTACGGTTTGTAATGGGCCGCTTCAAAAAAGAGCATGCCTTCATTTTCATCCAGAAATACAATTTTGTCCCGTTTGCCGAAGAAACAGCGCCGGAAGGCCCGTTCAAACTCTTTGCGGTCCTGCCGGGCTTCCCGCGGGCCGGTCTGGCAAAACAGAGCGCTATGATAATCGGTCGATGTTTCGATATTATGCCGTTTCGCCTGATACACCAGATCGGGCGCATCCGCGTCTTTTTCACTCAGCGCCATAATGACATAGTTTTCAAAGGCCAGATGCCCGAGATTTTCCGCCATTGATATTTGTTCGTACACCGAATGCAGCACCAGATAGCTGATACGTATGGAATACTCGTCAAAATAGTCCATGAGTTCGCGCGATTCCATCACGACAAAATACGCCTGATGCACATCGCTCAATACGACCGGAATCGTAATCCAGCTTACCAGGGGCAAATCACCCCGGGCCGATTCCATCAGGCGGTAGCGGGTCATGTCGATATAGTCGCAGAGTGTATGTTTCGTAAAAGGACGGGACGGCGCCCAGTAATCGGAATCCTGCAAATGAAATTCTGCGGAAATGCGCGGGAATTTGTCGGAAGAATAATAGCTCTTTTTTTCGCCAATATCATAGATCATAGCCGGGAACTTCATTTCCGATTCCACAGCGGCCAGAATCTGATGAATCTTTTTTTCGCGATAGGTAAAATCGGATAAAGGGGATTTGTCGCCCAGTATGCGCAGGCGCCGGATCATGCGGTTCATTACCGCCGTGTTTACGTGATTCATGACGTCCATATAGGGAATGGAAAAAGGCATGGAGATTAAAGGCACATTGTATTTTTCAAAAAGCGCCACAATATCGGAAGGAATCTGTTCAAAATACCGTTCGCGTTTGAGCATTAGCCCGGCAGATTGCTGCATGCTTCCGGTTTCAAAAGCGCGCTGCAAAGAATCCGGCTCCTGTTTAAACACATAGCCGGAAGACAATACCAGTTCTTTTCCTCGTGTCCATCGATACCCGTCCGGCGCATCCAGAATGGCCACTCCTTGTACCTCTTTATGCAAACCGTTTCTGCCCGCGATCACATAAAACTCGCGAAAGAAATCATGCGCCAAAAGCTCCCGAATTGATATGCCCATAAAACGCCCTCTTTCTGTACGCTTTTCTTAATCAAAGTATAACACCCGGTCTCTTTTTGTCAAAAGACCGGGTTAAAGTGAACACACTTTTTGTCACAGAGTGATGGAGAGTCCGGAATACTTCTTGAGGGCATATCCTGGCCGAGCGGTCCGTGAGCGTCCCAAAAGAAGTTTTCCGGGCTCGACTGAACGGATTAGAAAGACAAAAACCCGGTCTCTCTTTATCAAAAGACCGGGTGCTAAAGGGGTTTATGCCTCGTACATTGTTTTGTAAGCAACTTCGTTTCGTTCGGCAAATTCTTTTTGTATGGCCTGCAGGGTTTCCGGCTCGTTGAAAAGGTCATACGCACACAGAGCCAGCACTTTGGCCGCATAATGCGCTCCCTTTTTCCCGATACTGCTTCCGGTGGAAGCGGTGGCCTGCCAGGTATGCGGTGCTACGCCGATCGGCCAGCAAGTGGTCGTAAACAGATTCATCGGCATAATATAGCTGACATCGCCGCTGTCCGACGAAGCATTGATCACAGACTTCTCCCACAGTTCCCGCGGCGCAATCCCTGTGAACAGAGGTTGGTCCGTCTCATAGGTTTTTTCGTCCTTGATCCGCATTTCTTCCGGCTGGGTCGCCTGGAGTGCTTTGGCAAATGCCATTTCTTCCTCGGTATACTCCGGCGGCGGGGCCAGCAGCAGATTCCTAAACGTCAGATCCGAAAACCGATTGTTCTCTTTCATTTCATAGCAGCCGGAATCCAGTTTTGTCCGTACCGAGGTTTCCGTCATCATGGCCGCGCCTTCTGCCACAAGCTTGATACGGCGAAGGGTATCCTGCACGCTGTCCATCCGCGGCGCACGGACAAAATACCACGAGCTTGCATGCCCCGGCACAATATTCGGTGCATAGCCGCCGCTGTCGGTCGAATAGTGCATGCGCGTGTGATCAATCACATGCTCGCGCAAATAGTTCACGCCGACATTCATCAGTTCGACCGCATCCAGCGCGCTGCGTCCCCGCTCGGGGGCAAAACCGGCATGCGAGGTTGTTCCCTTGAAATAAAAGCGCGCCGAGGCGGACGCCAGATACGAGCGGTCCATCGTCATATTAGCCGACATGGGATGCCAGCTCAAGGCAATATCCGCTCCGTCAAACATGCCGTAATAAGCCATCTTCACCTTACCGCTTAAGAGTTCTTCTTCGGGGCAACCGTAAAAGCGGACCGTGCCCTGTATTTTGCTCTTCTCCAGATAGCGTTTGATGGCAATGGCCGCCGTAGCCGAACCCGCGCCGATCAGATTGTGCCCGCAGGCATGGCCGGCACCGCCGTCTTGTATGGGATTCGGTTCAGCCGACACGGTTTGCGAAAGCCCGGGCAATGCATCATATTCACCCAAAACGGCCACAACGGGTTTTCCTTCTCCGTATTCTGCATAAAAAGCATGCGGCAGTTTCTCTTCGTTGACAATGCGAAAACCTTCTTTTTCCAGGAGAGCGCGAAAAACATCCGCGGATTTTTGTTCGCTTCCGCCCACTTCCGGCGCATCCCAGATGGTCTGTGCAATGTCATAGCACAGACCTTCCAGCTCATGGACTTCCTGTAAAACCTGTTCTTTATTCATGCGCTACGCCGCTTTTTCGTTTTTGCGCATACCGATCACCGACACGCCGATCGCAAGGAAGATACTGGTAATGATATGCAGATAATTGGAAGCGCCGGGTAGCCAGTTGAAAATACCGAGATTCAACGCATAGGAAATCGCAATGGCAAAGGCGAGGATTCCGATTGCCAGTTTCTTTTGCTTCATGCCGAACTGCACGAGCAGCGCACCAAACAAAGCGGGCAGCAGATAATTCAGGGCATCGGTCACTTCCGGCGGCAAGGCGGCCAGAGCCTGGCTTCCTGCCACTACGCCGACGCTCAAAACGGCATTATTAATGATGACGGACACCGCCATCCCCAGTGTCGCAACGATGGAACCTTCCGGTGTGCCGGGTTTTACATTGGCCGAAACCTGTGCGACCGATGCGCAGGGAATACGCATATTGGAAATATTTCCGGAAACAAACGCCATGTAGGTTCCCACCGGACCGATAACCGGGAAATACGACAGAGGTTCCACAAACCAAAGGACCCCCACAGCCGATGCAATCGAAATAAAGGCCGTAATCAACGACTCCCAACGCGGATACAGTCCGTATCCGAATGCAAGCACTGCTGCCGGGCCAAAAGAGAGCAAGACGGCGGCAAGTCCGGTCAGCTTCCCGATCCGGTGCATGCGGGGCATATAAGTATTGTCAAAATAGTTCGTTTTGTTTTCCATTGTAATCCTCCTATACCAAAGCCGTAATGGTCATGCCGGCCAGAATAGCAATCGTGAGCGCCCACTCATGCAGCCATTTTACATTCTTTTTCTCCGCAATTTGAATCAAAATCCCCATAATGACACCGCCCAAAACGGCAGCCACGGCGTTTTTGTTCAGACGCACCAGATGATTGGCCGTCATCGCGCTGAACGCACCGATAATCGCCGAACTGGCAATCACGGTCAGCATCGCCGCGTTTCCGCCGGAGAGTTTCTCCTGGATCCGGTCCATGCGGTTTGCCGTCAAAGTGGCAAAGATAACCCAGCCGATCGAACCCAGAATCATCGTCCATACCGCCATGGTAAACGCCAGTTCCGTCATGGGGTCCGCTCCCAGCTGTACCCCTACAGACGATGTACCGAAGCCGGCCGCCATGGATTCAAACATAACCGAACCGATCAATCCCAGGCGCATCCATGCCATGGGTCCTCCGACCGACACCAATAACGACAGCATCCCGCTCAGAATAACGATGGACGGTCCGATGGATGTAATGGCACTGCTTTTCATGGCGCCTTTCATTTGTGATTCGGTCAGCCCGATTTCTTTTCCCGCCGAGTACGAATTGCGCAAAAAGATCGTTGCCTGCACAATAATCAATGCGATGGCTATTCCGCAGGCGATCCACAAAGGCAATCCGTTTGCGATCTCGTTTACTCGTTCGCTTGCTACTCTCATTTCTGTTCCCTCCTGATAGGTAAATCATGTGATAGGAAAAGTTTATCGCATTCCCTGTTATAAACAATGAAAATCCTTTCATATCTTTCGCCCTGTCCGGCAAGCGCGAGAAAATAAGTTCATTTTCGCGCCGGAAAAATGAACTTTTGTTCAAAATAAAAACGCCCCCTGTGACGGGAGCGCTGTATATGCGAATTTTCTATCTTTATAAGCGGTACGGTTCTTTTCCTTTCACAAACAGACAAAGAGACGAGGCGGGGCAGGTTTCGCAAAGGGGGGCGCGGGCTTTGCAGACGCGGCGGCCGTGCAGGATGAGTGCGTGATGCCCCCCGATCCAGCTTTCTTCGGGCAGATGCCGCATCAGCTGCTGTTCGGTTTCGTCGGGTGTTTTGGCGTCGGCAAAACCGATCCGATTGGATACGCGAAACACATGGGTGTCGACGGCAAAGGTCGGTATGCCGAAGGCATTGGCCAAAACAACATTGGCCGTTTTTCGGCCTACGCCGGGCAGCTGCATGAGTTCTTCTCTTGTTGCAGGTACTTCCCCGCCGTATTCTTCGTCCAGTATGCGTGCGGTGAGCTGTATGTTTTTCGCCTTGGACTTGTACAGTCCGCAGGTTTTTATCAGCCCTTCCAATTCCTTCGGATCCATTTCGGCATAGTCGCGCGCGGTTTTTGCCACAGAAAACAAGGCCGGCGTCACTAAATTGACGCGCACATCGGTGCATTGGGCCGAAAGAATCGTTGCTACCAACAGTTCCAAATGATTGGTAAAGTCCAGTTCCGACCGGGAATCCGGGTAGAGGCTAAGCAGAATATCGATCGCTTCTTTCATTTCTTTTTTATACAGCAGACGCCGTTTCGTTTTTCTCATACAATCTCCGTTTGTTTGTCCATAATATCTACATCATACGTAAAGAGGATCATGGTTTCGATCTCGTCGAGCATCTTTTCGATCATAGCCATGGAATTGCTTACAACGGCAATGCCGATGGCTAAGATGCCGATATTGTCCTGTGCGTCGATCTCGGCGCAGGCGGCATGGTGCTTTTTTTGCACCCGTGCAATCATCGACCGCCGTATGGCCCGTTTGTCCTTTAGCGTTTGGGTCTGGTAAAGCCGCAAACGATACTCTCTGTATCCCGCCATAAGCCGCTCCTTTCGTTGTTTCTTCCCTTTCATTATAGCATAGGCATACAGATGCGTTTTTGCGTGGGAATCTGTTATAATAAAAGCCATTGAGAGGGTGCATGCATTGTTTCACACGAAGAAGATTTCCTTACGAAAAATGGATCTGCCGCTCTTACTCACGGTGGTGCTTTTATGTGTGTACGGGCTGATCGTTCTGTATTCCGCAACCTATAGCTATGGCCCTGCCCGGTATATGTTCTCGCAGATTCTTGCGACGTTCACCGGGCTTGTTCTCATTCTGATTATTTTGGCGTTCAATCAGGATCTTTTGAAACGCCTGCATATACCGATCTATATTGTGTCGAATCTCCTGTTGGTACTGGTTCTGGTATTGGGGACCGGGGAAGAAACCTGGGGTGCGCGCAGCTGGCTGCATCTGGGTCCGATCAATTTTCAGCCGTCGGAAGTGGCCAAAATCAGCTTGCTGATCTGTCTGGCCGCGTTTATTGAACGAAACCAGCGCACGCTGAGCCATCCGAAAACCGTACTCAAAATGCTGCTCTATGTCGGCATCCCGCTGGGACTGATCGCTCTGCAACCGGACTTCGGAACGATGATCGTTTTTATCTTTTTTATTGCGGTTATGCTGTTTGCCGCAGGGCTTGACCTCCGCTACTTTTTTGCCGCGCTTACGCTTGGTGTGCTGACCCTGCCGATTGTGTATGCGTCATTGGATGAGTTTCAGAAAAACCGGATCCTGAACTTTTTGGACCCCATGCGGGACATCGGCGACACCGGTTATCAGGCCAATCAGGGGCGTATTGCCATCGGTTCCGGGCAGTTTTCCGGCCGCGGGTATCTGCAGGGCGTGCAAACGCAGTACAATTTCATCCCGACCAAAGAAACCGACTATATCTTTGCCGTATTGGTGGAAGAGCTCGGCATGATCGGCGGTTTTGCACTGATCATCCTCTATACCATCATGCTGTACCGGATTGTCCGCATCTCTATGGAAAGCAAAGACCTGTTCGGCCGCGTTTTGTGCATCGGTGTGGCTGCCATGTTTCTGTTTCACATTTTTGAAAATATCGGGATGACCATCGGCCTTATGCCGATTACCGGTATCCCGCTTCCCTTTTTCAGCTACGGCGGTACTTTCCAGCTTACCAATCTCATTTGTATCGGCCTGGTCTTAAGCTGCGCGATCCAGAAAGCCCCGCTCGACTTTTCCGAATAAACCCAGCCCTACAGGCTCCCGCAAAGGAAGCTGCCGGCAAACGAAATCACAAAAAAGCGAGGCCGCAACCTCGCTTTTTTTAATCCTTTTCTATTTCCGAAAAAGAAATCTGGTTTTTCTGTGCTTCCCGCCCGGCTTGCTTTTCCCGGTAACATTTGCGGCAAAGAGGCTCGTACTCCTGCTGCGCGCCGATCACAACGCGTTCGTCGTCTTCGGTTTTTCTGTGGCTGACCCAGGCGTCTACCCCGCAACCGGCGCAAACCGCGTGGTGCTTGGTGAGATAATCGGCCACGGGCATCAGCTCTTTTACGATTTCGAAGGCATTGCCCTGAAAATCAAGATCCAGTCCCGCTACAACCAAAGTCAGATCCCGGTCGAGCAGCGTGTTAATCCCGCGAACGACCTCCTGCGGGTCGTCCTGCAGAAACTGCACTTCATCGATCCCGATCACATCGGCCGGCATCTTTTGTACCTGCTCTACAATGTCTTCTATCGATTCCACGGCGATACAGGACAGTTCGTCATTATCGTGGCTGACGATCCGATCGTGCCGGAAGCGGATGTCGATGGCGGGTTTGAAAGCGAGCACCTCGTATTTGGCAATGCGAAAGCGGTTTAAGTCCTTCCACAAAGAGGAGGTTTTTCCGGAGAACATGCTTCCCGTATGCAGGATGAGTTTTCCTTTATACTGATGCATTATTTTTTCTTGATGGTCTCGATCCGCACCTCTTCCCGCGGGCGGTCGGCTCCGTCGGTGGGAAGGGCGGATATGGCATCCACAACGTCCATGCCTTCTACGATCTGACCGAACACGGTGTGTTTGCCGTCGAGCCAGTAAGCGCCGCCGTGTTCTTCATACGCGTTTACCACATCATCGGAGAAGCCTTCGGCTGCACCGATGTCTTTCATCTGCCGGATCACTTTGGCCGGTACTTCCGGTACGGTAACCAGAAAAAACTGGCTTCCGTTGGTATTGGGGCCGCGATTTGCCATGGAAAGAGCACCGCGGATATTTCTGTAGTCCGGATCAAACTCGTCTTCAAAGGATTCGCCAAAGATACTCTCCCCGCCGCGGCCGGTGCCGGTGGGGTCGCCGCCCTGTATCATAAAGTCTTTGATCACGCGGTGAAACACCCCACCGTCGTAGTAGCCGTTGTTGGCATGTGTGGTGAAGTTTTCCACCGTTTTGGGTGCAATGGCGGGGAATAAACGCACGTGAATGTCCCCGTGATTGGTTTGAATGATATAAATCAGATCGGTATCTTTGGTTTCCTGCAGTTGTGGCAGCATATCTTTCCTCCTATTTGTCGTTTTTTGCGTTTTGTACCGCTTGCATAATATCGTCTACATCCTCTTTGGTGGTGTCAAACGAGGTGACCATGCGCAGATGCCCTCCCTCGGAATGCAGCGGATAGCTTTGTGCGAGCCGCTGCACAAAAGCATCGTCCACATCCAAAAACAGAATGTTTGCATACGAATCCGGATTGACCAGGGGCATATTTTCTTCTTTCAGTGCTTCTGCCAGCAAGTGGCAGGCGTCGTTGGCCGCTTTGGCGTTTTTCAGATACAGATCCTCGGTCAGATACGCAAGGAATTGCGCACTTAAAAACCGATGCTTGGATACCAATTGCATCATCTGTTTTCGGAGGAAGCGATAGCCGTCTGTTTTGGCCCGGTCAAAGACGACGACAGCCTCGGCCATCATGAGTCCGTTTTTCGTGCCGCCAAAGGACAGTACATCCACCCCGGCGCCTTCTGTGAGCGCATGGATCGGCTCGCCGAGTTTCTCGCAGGCATTGGCAATCCGGGCCCCGTCCATATGCAGATAGAGCCCGTTGTTGCGGCAAAAGTCGGCTATGGCCCGCACTTCGTCTTTCGTGTACAAAACGCCGGTTTCTGCCACATTGGATATGGATACGACCCGGTGTTCCACCAGATGTTCGTTGCCCTGCGTGGCCATAAAGGGCGCAAGCAGCTCGGGTGTGAGCTTACCGTCCGGCGTTTGTACGGGGATGATCTTGTTTCCTGTGAGCCGTTCAAAAGCCCCGCATTCGTCGGTGTTGATATGCGCGCTTTCCGCCGCCAGTACCGACTCCCACGGGCGCAAAAGCCCGGCCAGCCCGACGATATTGGCCGCAGTTCCAGTGGTTACAAAATACACATCCGGTTCGCCTGTAAACAGCGCGCGGATCCGGTCGATCGCTTCCGATGTCAGAGGATCCGCCCCGTAGCTGTTTCTATCCTGTTCGTTGCAGCGCGCCATGGCCTCCATCACAGAAGGATGTACGGGCGCATTATTATCGCTGATAAATTTTTTCATATTCCACCTCGATTTCTCCTCTTCTTATTATAATAGAGCGGAAGAATTGTGACAAACGGGAAGGCAAAGCGGCGCAATTCGGGTACAATAGAAAAGAGAATCTCATAAGAGGAGTGAGCACGTGAAAATCAAACGGCGATGGATCTTTCTTTTTCTGTTTATATTCTTGTTAACCCTTCCGTTTCTGGCCTCGGCCGATGTAGGCGGAAATGTAGACTATGACACCCCCTCCGGCGGAGACTGGGGCGGCGACGATTGGGGTGGCGACGACTGGGGCGGCAGCGGTTTCGGTTTTGACCCGTTTACCATGTTCTATTTCGGCAGCCGGATGGGACTGTCTCCGATCATGATGATCGGGATCGTGGTTGTTTTTATCCTGCTTAAGAGCCGTTACGGCCGTTCCACAGACACAAGAAGCAATAATCCCCCGCCGCAAAAAAGGACTGTCCACGCACAAAAACCGTTCGCACCGACCGCTCCAAGGATACAGGAAGATCCCGCCAGCCTGGATGCTTTACGGGAAAGCGATCCGAATTTTTCCCAAAACGCATTTTTGTCCCGCGTATCCAATATGTTTATGCAATTGCAGGAAGCCTGGACGGATAAAGACTGGAAGCGCGTGCGTCCGTTTGAACACGATCAGATCTTTCATATGCACAATGAACAACTGAACCGCTTTATAGAAAACGGACAGACGAATGTGATTGAAGATATCGCTATTTTGGATACCCGGCTGGAATCCTATGAACAGGACGGCCCGTACGAATATCTGAACGTGATTATCCGCGCCCGCTTTAAGGACTATATTATTGACGATGCAAGCGGGCAGATGATTAAGGGATTCAAAGACCGCCCGGTTACCATGACGTATCGCTGGAAGATGATGCGCAGACGCGGTACGAAAACCGAACATTCCGACACAATGGTCACCCAATGCCCCAACTGCGGCGCGAATATGTCGATCGGGCAAAACGGGATATGCGAATACTGCGGATCCGAGGTCACCTTGGGTACACATGACTGGGTGCTCACACAGATCGTGCCGCTGGCGCAGGAGAATTAGCATGTCCAAAGATCCCGCCGGAGACAAGTTTGTCGTTCCCTGCAAGGGCTGTGTCAACGACTGTACGCTCGTGATCGTAAAAGACGAACACGGTGTGCAGGTATTCGGCAATCATTGCCGAAAAGGGGACGCCATCGGCAAGGAGAAGTATCGGGATGCCGTGCCGGTTCCTGTGCGTGCCCGTGTGAAACTCCAGGGACGGCTCTTCGGTTTGCGCGTTCGTACCTCTGCCGCATTGGATGCCCAACAAGCAGAAGAAGTCCGTCAGTATATCAAGACCCTGACGATACAACCGCCGGTGCAGGAACAGGCCGTGCTGATCGAGAACATCGCCGGCACCGGTGTAGACCTCTTGAGCGACCAAACAAAAAAGTGATTGGCTTTCGCGTACAAATTTCGAATTCCGCCCGAGGGCGGAATTCTTTTTTTTAGCCGGATTAGACGAGGCCGTACGCTTTCCCGCCCCCGTTGTTATAGGGCAATAATATGCGAAGCGCTGTATTTCAACGTTTTCTAAACTTGTGCGTTCCGTACAGCACGCCTTTTCATCCATTGCACCCATTTCCTTTTATCGGTATACTAAACCAAGAGAAGAGTGAAACAGCGTTGTAGCAACGGACTTTGTTTGCAGACTGAGAGGTGATGGTTTGTGAGAAAATTTGTAGCGGTATTCCTGCTGTTTTTGTGTCTGCTGCCGGTGGTAGCCGATGCAAATGCAGCCGAACCGCCTTCCTATGTCATAATCGTTCCCTGGGCCGACGATCGTTTGTCGATCACCCTGGAAGATTCCACCGGACGCGAATACCTCGGGGAGCGAAACGAAAAATTCTCGGAATCCTATTATCTCTACTACACGCCCAACGGGGTCACGCAATACGAACTGTTGGTGAAGCATGAAGGTGTGGAAAACCGCCTCCCGCTGCCCCGCTACGGAACCTACAACAATATATTCAGTCTGGATACCGATACGCTCACGCTCACCCAGGGCAAAATGCCCTTCCGTACCATCTTCTTTACGGTTGTGCGGGCGGCGGCCACGCTGTTTATTGAAGGGGCCATTCTGTATCTGTTCGGTTATCGCAAACGGATTTCGTATCTTCTGTTTTTGCTGATTAATCTGATTACCCAGGGGATCCTCGCCTGGTATCTGCATGTGCAGGTGCTGGACTTAAGCTATGGCTTTACCATCGGCCTGATCCTGACGGAGATTATTATCCTTGCGATCGAAGCGCTGTTCTTCAGTATGTTTGTAAAAGAACACCGCGCGGCCCGCGGTCTGCTTTTTGTTCTGGTCGCCAATATTGCAAGCTTTGTTGCAGGCTATATGCTTTTGCGTCATCTGCCATTTTAAAAAATATGCCTCCGGTTCCTGCAAGGAATCGGAGGCTTTTTTCTTCTGTATCTTTACACGCGTAGTATCTCTTCCACACAAACCCCGTCGGCGCCCCGCAAGGGCAAACCGGCTGCACGGGCAATCGTCGGTGCAATATCTGTCATCGGGACCGTTCTCTGTACGGTTGTCCGGGTGAAGGCCGGTCCTTTGGCGCAAAACATCGCTTCATAGTCGGGTAAATCCGGCGGATAGCCGTGATTTGCCTTGTAGTCATTGTCCATCGTTCCCAGGATTTCCCCTTCCATCGCATTGGAAAACACCGTGCCCGGTACGGCTGTAAGCCAGAAGGCACAACGGGGGTCGCCTCCTTTTTGGACCACCTCTTCCCGCGAATAGATGCGGTCGATCCCGCCGCGCGTCCGGCGGATATCCTGCAGGAGTTCCAGAAGAAACTGCCTTTCTTTCTCGTTGTTCTCTTTCAGATACACATAGGAGCTGCCTTCGCAGGAGTTGGCGTAGGCGCGCCAGTTGCTCCCGGATGCATCCAGCAGGCCGTGACGGTAAAAGATCTGATTCAGCCGGAGCGCCCGGTAAATGTCTCTGTGGCTGTGGTCTGAAAGGAGGATGAGATTGGTGCTCTCGGTAAGGCCACGCGCTTGCAGCGCATCCATTACCTGGGCAACGTGCAGGTCTGCGCGGAGAATGGCTTCTTCCACCTCCCGGGCCCGGGTCCCGCACCGGTGCTTGTGCGCGTCGATGTCGGTATAATGCACAAAGAGCAGGTCGAAGTCTTCGTTTTGCAGAATATGCAAAGCGCAGGCATGCGCAAAGCGATCCAGTTGCGGCTGCTGTATACCCTGCAGCAAATGACCGTATCGGCGTGCCATTTGGATGGCAAAACGCTTGGTGGAATGGGCCAAAGACACCATGGTCTGATTCTGCCAGCGTCGGTGCGGCCAGATCTCGGCCATATTCCAGCGGATGCGTGCACCGGCATTGACCGGCCAGAAGATTGCGCCGGTTTGTTTTTTTGCGCGGCCGGCCGCCTTAAACAGCGTGTCTCCCTTTATGTACCGGCTGTGCCAGTACCAGTCCGGCTTGGCTTTCCCCGGCTGCAATTTGGTATTGTTGACAATACCATGCGAGGCAGGCTGTCTGCCTGTCACCAAAGTAGCGTGCGCCGGGTAGGTTAAGGTGGGCACAATCGAACGAACCGCCGGGATATGCGCCCCTTCCTGCAGCACCTGGGCTATGGCCGGTGCCTTTTCGTATACAGGGGCATCTTCTTTTCCCAAGGCATCCAATGACAGGATGACGGTGCGGGTTTTTGTCATGGTTTTTGCTCCGTCAAAATGACGGGGCCGTTTTCAGTGATCGCAATCGTGTGCTCATACTGCGCCGACAAGGATCCGTCCACCGTGCGGGCCGTCCACTGATTGTCATCCAATTTGCAATGCCAGGCCCCTTCATTGATCATGGGTTCAATCGTCAGCACCATGCCTTTTTGCAATCGCTGTCCGCGACCGGGTTGTCCGTAATGCAATACTTTGGGGTCTTCGTGCATTTCCTTGCCGATTCCGTGGCCGACAAAGTCGCGCACCACCTGATAGCCGTTCGCTTCAGCATGGGTTTGGATAGCATGGCCGATATCGCCCAGGCGTGCACCGGGCACGGCCTGTTCGATCCCCTTGTACAGACATTCCCGCGTCACGCGCATCAAACGCTCCACGCGTTCGCTTGCCTTGCCGACGGCATACGACCAGGCGGAGTCGGCCATATAGCCGTCCAGCTCCACCACCATGTCCACTTTCAGCAAAGCGCCTTCACGCAAAGGGGTGTTGGAGGGGAATCCGTGACAGATCTCGTCGTCCAGCGAGGCGCAAATCGCATAAGGAAAGCCGTTGTATCCCTTTTGCGCGGGTATGGCGCCTTCTCCCCGTTGGAATTCTTCTACCAGCCGGTCCAGTTCCATTGTGGTTACGCCCGGTCGGATCCACTCGCGCAGGCGGTGATGCGTTTCCGCAACAATCACACCGGCACGGGCAATTTTTTCGATTTCTTCTTTTGTTTTTATAATGATCATAATCTGCCTTTACAAAAAGGGAGGTTTCCCTCCCCTGTTCCTATACGCGAATGGATCCTACGTATTTGAAATCGCCTGCATCCTCCCGGTCTTCCTTTGCGAACTGGCCGGGAATGCTCATGGTGTGCAGCAATTGTTCAAAATAGTACATGGCAATGCCCGCATCCACCAAATAATTGCGTCCCTGATCTTTCATATACATATCAATTCCGCTGGACTTTACCACATAACGCCAGGGTTGTTCATTGTATTGACTGGGGGCAAAACGCACATAATAGAACAAATCGTCCAGGCCGCGCTGCTGGAGTTCTTCCAGGCTCATGGGCTGGCCGATTTCCTCTTTATAGACGATGTCTTCAATACCTAAGCGCGAACTGTAGGGATCTTCCCCGAGTCCGCTTTCCGGGAAAGGATAGCCCAGGGCCAGCATAAAGTCCGCATTTTGCGCGTTCCATTCGCTGAGCAGCGCTTTATCGTCCATACCGACATTCTGCAGGCTGATCCAGCAGCTGGCTACACCCAGATCCAGCAAACCGGTGATCAAGGCTTCCATATAGTATGCACCGTACAAATACGAGTCGGCATTGGCGTTGTCTACATCCAATACGATATAGGCCGGTGCTTTGATCATGACACCTGCATAGCCTCCCTTGCCTTCCAGTTGTTTATACAGTTTGTCGCCGTTTTCTACAAAGGTAAAACTTGCGTCGTAGGCGGCCGCTTTGTCGCGCACGCCGTCAATCAGTGCGTTGATGCCCTGTACAGCCCGTCGATCCAGCTTTTTGGCTTTAAATTCGCGCACCGACTTTCGTGTTTTTAGAAAGTTTCTCATTAACATTCGTTTATGCCTCCTGTTCACATCGTTCCCATTATATACCCCATTCATTATACTCTTTTTTGCGCTTCTTCTCAATGAAGAGCAAGGCTGTGCTACAATGAAACAAAAACAAGGAGGTATGCCATGCGCTTGTCGGAACAACAAAACCGTGCCGCCCGGCACAAAGACGGCCCCGCGCTCGTTTTGTCCGTGCCGGGATCAGGGAAAACCACGGTGCTTTTGGAACGGATCCGCCGCTTGCAGGAGCACGGGGTGCATCCCAAAAACATACTCACCGTTACATTCAGCCGCGTGCAGGCGGATGATATGCGCCGGCGTTTCGGCAATGCGGACGGCGTTACGTTTTATACCATACACAGCTTCTGCTATCAGCTGATCCGCGGCTGGCTGAAAGCTAAGAACCGGCAGATGACCGTGATCGAGTCGGGCAGTTCCTTTACAAAATACGATTTGGTGCGCCGCTTGTGCCGGGCGCGCTTTCACCGGCCCATGCAAAAAGAAGAAGTGGAAGAGTTTTTCCGCTTTACCGGCTATATCAAAAATACCATGACAGAAGATCTGTCCTCTTACGAGGACTTCTACCGCCTTTTGTATGCCGACTACGAAGAGAGCAAAAGGGAGCATCACTTTTTAGACTTTGACGATATGCTGTCTTTGTGTCTGCATATTTTAGCCACAGAAGAAGAATGGCTGGCACGACTGCGCGCCCGCTTCCCCTATATCCAGCTGGATGAAGGCCAGGATACCTCCGCTGTACAGATGGAGATCCTGCGTACCCTGGCAGAGCCTGCCAACAACTTTTTTGTTGTGGCAGACGATGATCAGTCGATCTATGCGTTTCGCGGGGCCGATCCCGAAGCCCTCCTGCGTTTCTCCGCCTGGTATGAAAACCCTGCGCTTTACTATCTGGAGGAGAACTTTCGGAGTGCCCCGCAGATTCTGGAAAGCGCCTCCCGGGTCATACAAAACAATACCGCCCGCTATGCCAAGACCATGAAAGCCGTAAAAGAAGAAAGAGAACCCGTTCTGCACAAAATCGTGCCGAATCTACGCAGGCAATTAACTTATCTGGTGAAGGAAGTAAAAAAATACCCCGAGAAATCCACCGCCATTCTTTATAGAAACCGATTATCCGGTCTGCCGGTGGCAAGCATCCTCACACAGGAAGGTCTGCCTTACACCGTCCGGCACCCCTGGGAGGATCTGTTGTCGCATCCGGTTTGTCGGGATATTTTCACCTTTTATCATCTGGCGGAACATCCTTTGGATGCCGAGGCCTTTTTGTCCATTTACTATAAAGTGGGAGCGTTCATTTCCAAAGAGCAAGCGCTTATGGCCGCAGAAGCCGGGGATCACAAAAGTATTTGGGATGCACTTGCACAACAGCCGGATCTTCCGGCATGGCGGGCCGATCAGCTGCGGGGATTGGCAAAAAAATGGCGCCGTTTGCGCCGCATGCCTTTTTCTGCCCGACTGGATTTTATCGAAAACGAGCTGGACTATGGCGGTTATCTGCAGGAATGGACAAGGCGACAGGCGTTTTCTACCAATACCGCCCAGATTATGGACATACTGAAGGCCACGCTCCGCCACGCACAGGACCGGGAATCATGGGCAGCACTTCTGACCCCACCGGGCGGTGTGGACGATGCCCATCTCGTTTTGTCTACGCTGCACGGTTCCAAGGGACTCGAGTATGACCGGGTGTATATGATCGACCTGATACAAAACGAATTCCCGGGGAATCTGGGGGAAAAGAAAGAAGAGCGCGCTCAGCTCGAAGAAGAGCGTCGTCTGTTTTATGTGGGCATGACGCGCGCAAAAGAAAAGCTCACGCTGCTTTCTCTATCGCATCGCAATGAGAGAAGCTGTGAGCCCAGTCAGTTTATTCAGGAGATTAAGCGGTAGGTTCTTTGTCTTTCGGATCGGCCGCTTTTTCCTTTTCTTTTGTTTCTGTCTGTACATTTTTGTTCGCTTCAAAGCGGGTCATCAAGCGTCGGTAGCTGTGCCCGGTGTGCAAAGCAAGCAATCCGGTTCCCTTTTGTATGCCGGCGGATACTTTGGCCATCCCGGTTCCCGTTTGCATGGCAAAGGCGGCGTGCCATTTTTTCAGCTGAATGAGCAGCCGTTTGCCGAAAAGTTGCAAACGATCCATAAAACCGGCATCGTCCTTGTCGTTTACTTCCTGTGCGCGGGCATTATACGCCAGCACATCGTCGCGGATGGCATTTTTTCGTACCAAATCCTTTTCCAGCAATTGCAGTTTGGCCTCTTCCCGGCGCTGGGCGTCCTGTGTGAGCAAGGATTCTTTCTCTGACAAAAAGCGATGCTCTTCTTTTTGCAGGAGGGTTTCGTGTTCTTCGCGCCGTTTTTTATCCTGTGCTTCTTTTTGTGCCCGGAGCGCTTCTTTTTGTTCGTTTTGGGCTGCCAGTTCCTGTTCTTTTTGTTGTCTTCTTTCTTCTTCTGCAAGAAGGCGCTGTTCTTCTTTCGCTTTTTGTTCTTCCGTCAAACGGATTCGTTCCGCTTCTGTAAGGCCCGCAGCGCTGTTGGCCGCTACGGCAGCCACGGCTTCTTTTCGATCCGGATACACGACGGCTTCTGTGCTTCTGGCTTCCTGCAGATAATCCAGGGCCTGGGCGCGTCGCTTCGTCTTCTGCCCCTCCCCCTGGTGATATATGCCTAAGATCAGGGCAAAACAAACCCCGACCAGCCCGATAACAATGAACATCATCGCGCTCATGAGTTCATTCAGCCCGGCTTTGGTTGTGATCTGCTGCAAACCGCGATACAGATAATAGACCCCTGCCCCCGTCAGCAACAAGCCCGGTAAATACTTTATGAATCCGGTACGCCCGGATATGGTGTAAATAATATAAGTAACCAGCAAGACCGCAATCGTTAGGATTAAAAGCATCAGCACCCGGTCGCGCGCGGACATGATGGCTTCCAAAAGCTCAGTCATGGCATCTCCTCGTGTGTTTAGCTGGAATCATTATACCATAATATACAGGAAGGCTCCCTCCCTTTCGCATATTGACAAGAGAAACGCTTTTTGACACAATACCAAAGAGACAGGAGTGAAGCTATGAAACGAATCTGGCCTATATTGGCTGTGCTGATCCTGCTTCTGGCCGCTTGCGGTCCGCAGGAACCGACAGAAAGTCCCACCGAAGCACTGAACCAATTCCTCACGTATATGAAACAGGGAAAATACGCGGAAGCGGATGAATATGTGTACGCCAAAGACGGCGACACCCCCCTAAGCGACAATCTGCAGAGCTTTGACGGCGGCAACCGCGCCTTTGTCGACAAACTGCAGGCGTTTGAATTTGAAACGACCGATGAAACAACCGCAAACGATCAAACGACGGTCACGGTCAAGAGTACCAATATAAATATGATCCCGGTATTTGCCGATGTTATGAGCGAACTGACGGCTCTCATTATGAGCGACCCGCGCGTGCAGCAGTTTGACGACGAACAGATGATGCAATTCGTAAACGATATGCTCGCCGAAAAAACGGCCTCCATGCAAAGACAGGACGAACTGGAAACCGTGGAACGCGAATTCCCCGTCACCATGATCCGGGACAAAGGCAAGTGGAAAGTCGACATGGACAATGAAGAGCTGGTCATGATGCTGACGGGCAATATCTTTAAAAGCGGAGAAGCCCAGGAAACAAACGGATCCGACGAATAGGAGAGCTTTGCGCTCTTCTTTTTTTGGCAAGGGTTCGATCACACAAAAAAGGCAGGAATTATGAACCTACATGCGGTCATCGCAAAAGAACTGAATATTCAGGAAAAACAGGTAGCGGATACGGTTGCCCTCATTGACGAAGGCAATACGATTCCCTTTATTGCCCGCTATCGAAAAGAAATCACCGGCGGTTTGGACGATGCGGTCCTTCGGGATCTGGAAGAAAGGCTCGGCTATCTGCGCAATCTGCAGGCAAAAAAAGAAGAAGTCAAGCGCAAGATCGATGCAACCGGCCAACTGACCGACGAACTCACAGAAAAAATCGACGCCGCTTCGGTTTTGCAGGAAGTGGAAGATCTGTATCTGCCGTTTAAACCCAAGCGGCGTACCCGCGCGATTATGGCGCGTGAAAAAGGACTAACCCCGTTGGCAGACATGCTTTTGGCGCAGGAAGCAGACGAGGAAGACATCCTTTCTGCAGCAGAGGCGCTCGTCAGCGAAGAAAAAGAAGTGCCCACACCGCAGGATGCCCTGCAGGGTGCCATGGACATATTGGCCGAACAGTTTGCCGAAACGGCAGAAATTCGCGATATCGTGCGTACAGCTGCCAAAAAACACGGGACGGTATCCTCTGAAAAAGCCAAAGGGCAGGAAGATAAAACCTATGAAATGTACTTCGATTTTTCCGAAGCCGTACATACCCTGCCGGCCCATCGGGTGCTGGCCATGTTTCGGGGAGAAAAAGAAGGCGCGCTGAAAATCCGCATGGATTTTGACGAAAAAGAAAATACGGAGAGAATCCTTGCCTTTGTTACAAAAGGAAAAAACAGCGCAAGCCTTCCCTATCTGGAAGAAACGGTCAAGGATTCGTATAAGCGCCTGCTGTTTCCTTCCATTGAAACCGAAGTCCGAAACGGGCTGAAAGAAAAAGCCGACAAAGAATCCATCGATGTTTTTGCGACCAATCTGCGTCCGTATCTCATGCAGCCCCCGATCAAAGACCGCGCCATTATCGGGCTGGACCCGGGGTATCGCACCGGTTGCAAAGTTGCGGTTATCTCCCCTTACGGCGACTATCTGGACAACGCGGTTATCCATGTAACCCAGCCGTTTATGGATACCGACAAAGCGCGAAAGACTATGCTTCGCTTTATTCAAAAGTATCGCGTGTCGCTCATTGCCATCGGTAACGGCACCGCCTCCCGCGAAACCGAACAATTTGTCGCACAATTAATCGAAGAGCTGGGCGATCCCGATTTATACTACGCGATCGTAAACGAAGCCGGCGCGTCGATCTATTCCGCGTCCAAATTAGCCAACGAAGAATTCCCCGATCTCGATGTCACCATCCGCGGTGCCATCTCCATCGCAAGGCGCATACAGGATCCGCTCGCCGAGCTCGTGAAAATTGAACCCCAGCATATCGGCGTCGGGCAGTATCAGCACGATGTGAATCAGAAAGAACTGCAGGGTACATTGGAAAAAGTCGTGGAAGACTGTGTAAATGCCGTGGGTGTCAATGTCAATACGGCATCCGCCGCCTTGCTGGGCTATGTGGCGGGAATCACCCCCACGGTCGCCGGAAATATACTGCAGTACAAAGAGCAGAACGGCCCCTTCAAAAGCCGTAGCGAACTCAAAAAAGTCAAGGGTCTGGGTCCCAAAGCATTTGAACAGAGTGCCGGGTTCTTACGGATCCCCGAAAGCGAAGATATCCTGGACAATACCGGCGTCCATCCGGAAAGCTACCCGATTGCCCGCAAAATGCTGCAAAGGGATCTGCAGCGGCTGCGCATATCCACCCTGCTGCAGGAATTTGACGCCGGCCCCCACACCCTGGCTGATATTCTCTATGAACTCAAACGCCCCGGTCGTGACCCCCGCGATGAGATGCCCAAGCCGATTCTTCGTTCCGACGTTTTGTCCATCGACGATTTGGAAGAAGGCATGGAAATGATGGGCACCGTCCGAAACGTCGTCGACTTTGGCGCCTTTGTCGACATCGGCGTAAAAAACGACGGCCTCGTCCACATCTCCCAAATGTCCGACAAATTCATCAATCACCCGAAAGAAGCCGTACAGGTTTCCGATATCGTCAAGGTGAAAATCATCGGTGTCGACAAGGAAAAAGGAAAAGTCAGCCTCTCCATGAAAGGTCTGACCCAGTAAAGAATGCACGCGGCCCGGCCGGCACCGCCGGGTCGTTTCATTTGACTTCAGCCCCCAAGCGCTTTATAATATCTTCATCTACTCTTTACGCGCCATTAGCTCAGCTGGCAGAGCAACTGACTCTTAATCAGTGGGTCCCGGGTTCGAATCCCTGATGGCGCACCATAAAAACCGCTTGATAGCACAATCAAGCGGTTTTTCGTTTGGTTAGGCTCTATATTGGGTAAAAGCTTATTGTAGATAGTAAGTTATTGCAAACACAATGACCGCCTGATTTCGTAATGCTGCTGTTTCGCAAAGGAGGTAGCGTCCATATGAAAACCACCGTCCTGTTTCTGCTCCTTCTCTTTTCAATCACAGCCTGTACCCACCCCGCCGATGAACCCACAAACACCGAATCCGTCCCTGTCGCTGTCGCGCAGACAGAAACCACCGAATCGGAACGCTGCATGCTCGATGACTGGATCGACGAGAGCGACTATTCGATGCAGCAATCCCAGGAACACAGCCAGCGCTCCCTTCACTATACCTGTATCGAACGGGATCTTACTGAAGACGAGCAGGCCTTTGTCGACTTTTACGACGGCTATCAGGCAGAAATCCGCGCATTGATCAACGACATGTGCCCCACCTTGGAAACCTTCAGCTACGAAACACACGACCCGGAGGATTACATCCCCTTTGCCGAACGGTATACCGATATTCGTACGCAAATGGACGCCTACAGTCTGGCCGATGAGCAGCTGCACCCACCGGAGATTTTCAAAATGGCCTATCGCGATCTGACCTTAAAAACAAACGACCTGGATCTGTTTTTTGAAACCATTGTTCGGGAAGACCTTTCAGAAAAAGACGATCCCAAGCTCCGGCATGCCTTCATACAAGGCAGAAAAGCCGGAGAATACTCCTACCCCGTAGACTGCACCGTCGGGCGATAAAAAAACGCGGAATCATCCCGATTCCGCGTTTTTACTTTTCTCTTATAATTCTTCAGCATAGGCAGCATTGGCTATAAGCGCCTGCAATTGCATACGGGAGCTTTTGCCTTCGGATAAACGATCAAACGCCCGGTTCGCCGCAGGATGGTATTCACGTCCTTCTCTTTCCGCCTCTTTGCCTGCCTGTACGGCAAAGTCAATCCATTCACCGGCCGTCAAACGTTCCGCAACCGGGATCGCATGCAGCAACAGCCCCTGTTGTAATCCCGGCTCTGCAATGCCCTCCAGCCGGACCGGTTCACGCTGAAACATAAAACCGTCTGCTACCGCCCGATCTGTGCCGAAAACGCGTACATCGTGCTCTCGCAGCCAGTCAAATGTAGCGGAATAGTCCAGCATATCCTTGGGTGCGGTTGCCAGGAGGAGAACCGGAAAACGCGTAAGGGCCGGCAGATCCGCACTTTGCTTTTCCTCTGCAATATCACCGATCCCGCCCATGCCTGCGGTTACGGCAATCGGTATATTCTTTTCCGCACAGACAGCCATCGTAGCGGACGCCGTCAAAGAGCCGGAACCGCAAAGCGCTTTTTGTTCAGGAAGCGTGTCACAATCCAGACGCGGATACGAAGCGAGTTCTTTCCGATAAGGTAAATACGTATCGATAGGTTCCATACGGATTTCTCCGTTGTACAAAAAAGCGACCGGCCAGGCAGCCCCTTGCCACGTCTTCTTTATTTCCTCATTGGTAACCGAGTACAAACCGTGCGTCAACAGCGCCGTTTCGATCAGAAACTTCGGTTTATCTCCAATCTTCATACTGATCCACAGTATCGACCGTTACCAGCGTAAGCGGACAATAAACCGGCTCGGTGAGTTCTTGCCCCTGCGCAATCTTCATGGCCATCATAAGACCTGCCTGCGTGTAGATTTCTGTGGAATAGGTAACACTTCCTGTCATTTCGCCGGCCTGAATGGCGGCTTTTGCATCGTCGGTGAAGTCTACACCGTATACAAGCACATCTTCTCTTCCCTCAGATTTCAGCGCTTCTACCGCGGCCAAAGCCATCACATCATTCACTGCAAAAATCCCTTTCAGATCCGGATTGGCAGTTATTATGTCTTTAGTTGCATCGTAAGCAATCGTAGCGTCCCAATCACAGGGTTGTACTGCGACCAGCTCCATGGTGTCATTGGCTTCAAACACCCGCTGCGCACCGGCTGTGCGGCCTTCGCTTTGTCCCGCTCCCGACAGACCTTGCAGAATTGCAACCTGGCCTCCGTCAGGCAGTCGCCCGATCATATCATTGGCGACCATTTCTCCCTGCTCTTCAAAGTTCACGGTGATTTTCCCGTCCAGATGGCCGCCTGCTTCCTGCAGCGCCTCTTCGTCCACACCGGGTCCCAAATTGATGACGGGGATTTCATTCTGATTGGCCTGCACAATGCCCGGAATCAGATTGGTTCCTTCAATCGGAGACAGAATAATCGCGTCATAGTCTTTTGTAGCCATCGTCATCAGCGTCTCCAATTGAGAGGTCGTATCACCTTCAGTTGTACCCGATAATACTTCCAGTTGAATTCCCAATTCTTCTGCTGCTTCCATGTAGCGGTTTTCCATATTCACCCAGAAAGGATTTGTAAGCGATATAATCAACGCGCCGACCTTTTCATTCTGCCCGCTTTCCGGCAAAGGTGCCAATTGCTTGTCCAGTTCGGCTTTTGTAAACGCAATCAATGCATCCGCCGGGGTCTGCGCTTCTTCATCTTCGGTTTGCACAGACTCCGCTTCAGTTTCTTCCGGTGCCTCCGTTTCCTGTGCTTCGGTAGCTGCCTCCGTTGTATCCGGCGCTTCCGTTGTTTCTGTTTGTGTACTGCAGGCCCCCATGGCAAAAACCAGCAAGAGGCTCACAAACACAAGTAGCCATTTTTTCATCCTATACCCTCCTACAAATTTGTATTTATACTAAAAGCTTTTCGCTTCTTAGCCATAATGACAGAAAATAACAACAAAACTCCGATTAAAAACTGCTGATAGAAAGAAGAAACCGACAGAATTGTCAATCCGTTGCGGATCACACCCAGCAACAAAACAGCAATAAAGGTTCCGTAGACATTGGCATTGCCGCCCGTAAGCGGCGTTCCCCCCATAATCACTGCCGTGATCGCATCGATTTCCATATTCAAACCGGCATTTGCTTCGGCTGAATTCAAACGCGCTGTGACGATAATCCCGGTAACGGCCGCCAGTACACCTAAAACCATATGCGCCGATATCCGGTACCGGGACGTAGGAATCCCTTGTCGACGCAACGCTTCTTCGTTGCCTCCCAGAGCCATCATATACTGCCCCCATTTTGTGTGATACACAAGCGGAAGCAGGACGACAAAAGTAACAATCCCCAGAATCAACGGCGGGTTGATTCGGAATACATCACTCCTGCCCCAGAATAAAAATGCTGCAGGGAATAGTGTTATCGGGATTCCTTTCGTAAAAATCAGGCTCAAACCACGGTACACCGACATAAACGCCAGCGTAATAATAAACGGACTGATTTTTGTGCGTGTAATTGCATAGCCGTTGATCAAGCCCATCAGCGCTCCGCTCAAAATCCCGATCCCCAAGGCTAAAGGGACCGGTGCTCCGGCTTTTACGCTCATCGCGGCCATAATACCACTCAGGGACACCATCGACCCGGCTGAGAGATCGATCGCTCCGCTGGTGATCACAATATTCATCCCCAGAGCCAGTATCAGGCGAAAGGAGATGGCTTCCAGGATATTCTTCAGATTCTTGGCGGTAAGAAAATGCGGAGAATACAACGTAAGCGCGATGCCGACAAGAAGCAAAACGCCCGTCAACAAAAACTCGGTCGTGTGACGCTCATACAAGCGTCTGATTCGTTTTGTACTTTTCATTTTGCTCTCCCCCGCAAAATAAACTGATTAACTTCTTCCGGCGTACTCTCGGAACAAAGCACATCGGCTACTTTCTTACCGGCGGCCATTACCGTGACCCGATCGGCCACATCAAACACCTGAAACAGATTGTGACTGATAATAATGACGGCTATGCCCTCCTCACGCAGGTGGCGCAATAAATCCAGTATTTTGGCTGACTCCCGCACGCCCATGGCCGATGTCGGCTCATCAAAAAACATAATCGGTGTCTTTTCATGCATTGCTCTGGCAATCGCCAGCGACTGTCTTTGTCCGCCGGACAAAGAACCCGCCGGTTGTGTTATGTCGGGAATGTGAATCGATAGCTCGTGCAACAATTGTTCCGTTTTGCGGCGCATACTTTTATGGTCAATAAAAAAAGTAAAAGAGGTGATTTCTTTCCCAAGAAAAATATTTCCCGCGCAGTCACGCATCGGATCCAGAGCCAGGTCCTGATACACCGCAGAAATGCCCGCCTTTAGCGCCTCTTTCGGCTGCAAACCCTGCAGAGGCTTCCCATTACAGACAATATGACCCTGATCCGGCTGAATCACACCACAACCGACTTTCATCAGCGTGCTCTTACCACAGCCGTTGTCGCCTACGATGGCAAGAATCTCTCCGGGAACCACATGCAGGTTCATACCGTCCAATGCCGTCACCGCACCAAAACGTTTATGTATATTCTGTAATTGCAATATGGGCTGAATACTCATGCTATTATTGTAACAGACGGTCATACTTTGTTTGATAAATTTATATTATGACGTCTCTCATTTTCTTAATCATCAAAAAGAAGCCCGCAGGCTTCTTTACTCCTCCTCATAGGACAACAAATCACCGGGCTGGCAATGCAAAACCTCGCAAAGCGCTTCCAGCGTTGTAAAACGGATCGCCTTTGCCTTTCCGGTTTTCAGATTCGACAGATTTGCCATCGTGATCCCTACGCGCTCGCTTAACTCTGTCAGCGTCATTTTTCGCTGCGCAAGCATAACATCCAGGTTTACAACAATTTTCATCGCACTACACCGTCGTATCAAAGGTATCTTTGTATACCATCGCTTGTGACACAATGCGATGGATCAACAAAAGCACCATCGTCACAATCAGGATGCAGATCGTTCCGCCAATCATCAGCAATCCCAAAGCAGGACCCGGTCCGCCGAAGCCGGACAGAAAGAAAAAGACTCCTGTAACACCGGCAGCGCCCGCAAAACCCAGTCCGCTCAGAATACGCAAAAGCAGCAGGAACCGTTGGGTATAAGCCCCTTCTTTTTCATACAGAAATGTCATCCCGATAATAAGCACCACTGCAAGCATAAATAAAGCAAGAAGCAATCGCGTAATGAAGAGCATCGGCTTTTCTATATGCGCCAGCTCCGGATAATAAACGACCTGTTCTGCCGCAAGCAATGGCAGAATGAGGACAAACACAAACAGGCACACCAATAACAGCAAAATGAGCAATACACGGAGCATACGAGTCACAGTCAGTAATTTCATGGCGTCTCCCTCCTTATCGCCTTCATTATATCGCGTTCTTTATCGTTTTTCAATATATATTTATTGTTTTTCGATATTTCATAAGAAAACAAAAATCCGCCCATGCAGCCCGTGCAAGCGGATTTTCTGGTGGAGATAGGGGGATTCGAACCCCCGGCCTCCTCGTTGCGAACGAGGCGCTCTCCCAACTGAGCCATACCCCCATAGTATCGTGTACGATTGATTATAACACTTTTTACCCATTTGTGAAATGCCCGTTAAAAACACAAAAGGCGCCGCTCGGGCGCCTTTTTCATTCCCAACGAAAGAACTTCACGGATAGCCCGATACATAACAATGCGATAGCGGACAATATCCATAAATGCAGAGAATAGTCATCAAATGGTTTGTCTAACCAAACTCCCTTCAAAGCGACTACGGCATGAGTCATAGGCAAAACTTTTGCGATCTTTTGCATGGTTTCCGGCATGATTTCTATCGGAATCGTTGCGCCGCTTAGGAATATCATGGGAAAATACACAAGATTAGCTACGCCGATCGCCGTCTTTGCATTGTTAAACAGACTGGCAATCAGGGTTCCGATGGAAAAAATACATACGATAATCAGAAGAATGACCGGCACAATAAAACGCAAAGGACTTAACATCTGTACATCATAAACGGTTTTTGCCAACACCATCAATACAGCTATACCCAGCAGCGTCATAAAGAAATTCACAGCAAAATGAACACCGATAATCTCTGCCGGATGGAGTCCGGTTGCCTTAAGTCGCTTTAAGACTTTATTCTCTCTGTACGTACAAAGCGTCATCGGCAAACTCATCAGACCGGTTACTCCGGTTATCATGCAGATAAAAGACGGAGTCGACACATCGATTGTTCCATACCCTCCAAAAACAGGACTGGGATCATTGCCGTAGATGCCGCCGAAAAGCAACAACATCCCCGCCGGGAAAAATAGCACAAAAAACACATTAATGATATTTCGCATAAAGAGTCGGAGTTCAAATCCGTACAAACTGCTGAATCGTTTCATGCGATACCCTCCTCTTGCTCTCCTATCTTCTCGCCGGTCAATTGCATAAACACCTCTTCCAGAGAACTCTGCGTTGTTGCAAAGCTATAATACGAAATGTTCTGGTCCTGCAGAAAAGTAGCAATCCGCCCTGCAATTTCTTCGGTGCTGCTGATCCGATACCGGTCTTTTCTATACGCAACATCCTGCACTCCGGGTATCTTCTTTAACCGGTCGGCTAATCCTTCCTGTGCGACAAATTCCACACCACGACCCAGATTGGATTTTCTTGTGAGTTCCTCCTGCGTGCCCAGATGCAATAGTCTCCCTTTTTGCATAATCCCGATCCGGTCACAAGTCGCTTCAATATCGTCCATAAAATGACTGATCAGGATAATGGTCATTCCTTCCTCTTTCAGCGCTGTCAGATAATCCCAGATCTCGTGTCTTGCATGCGCATCTAAACCGGTTGTTATTTCGTCTAAGAACAGAATTTTCGGGTCGGATAACAAAGCCAAAACGATGGATAATTTTTGTTTTTGTCCGCCTGACAACTGATGAACAAAAGCCCCCTTTTTCTCCGTTAAACCGAATCGGGCCAGAAGATCCGAATAAGGGGAACTGTTTCGGCTAAGCGAAGAAAACAAACGGCATAATTCTTCCACCCGCGCACGCTCCGGATACATGGTATCTTGTAATTGGACCGCGATCCGATCGTATAGTGCGGATTTATTGGACGGCTTACCCGGATCGATTCCATCAATCCGGATTTCTCCTTCCGCACGCTTTCTGAGACCTTCCAGCGTCTCAATGACACTCGTTTTGCCTGCACCGTTTCGCCCGATCAAGCCGAATATTTCGCCTTCACGGACTTGGAAACTCACTTGATTTACGGCGGTAAAATTCCCGTATTTTACACAGAGATTTTCAACTTTTATCATTGTACATATCCTTTCTTATCTGCAAAGGACGCATTGTTGTTTACAAAGAAAGCGGCATAGATCGCATGCATCAGCATCGAGGGGATAATCGAATTTGTAAGCAATACCAGCATACAGCCCATGACCGATAAAAAGAAACTTCCCGTTCCGATAACGATCGCCTGTACCGGTGTTTCAACCAGATAAAGCTGATTAGCAAGAAATAGTGCGGTCACTAAGATAATGGCCATCATTTCCGGCATGCCGATGAAAAGAAAGGAAAACAAGCAGGCTCCTCGAAAAAAAATCTCTTCACAACATGCGCTCATAAACGGAAAGATCCATACAATTTTCCGTGGAAAATCCATCGTCGCTTCAATCCACATGACCGATCCGATCTGAGACGGAATATCTATACCGGGTATAAAGTGAATCAACAAATTCGTCACAAGGATGGTTAAAGAAACGCCTGCAATAAAGCTCAGAATAATCAGATATACAAAAGTGATGCCTCCCTGTGGTTCCAACGAAAACATATCCCCTATTTTAATCCCCACAAAGTGCGTCAGCAAAAAGGAAAAAAGGATAGGCGGCACAAGATATAGGAACAAAACGATAAAATAATAGTTTCGTTTGGGATTTCCCGGAAGATGCGTGCCGATCCAAAGCGTAATCCTCTTTCTTTTACGGGAGGTATCATGCGATTTTTTATAAACCAACATCCATACGGTTAAAAAAACATACTCAAAAGCGCGGTTATAAGGTGTTTATTCATGTCTACTCCCTACCTACCCCTTGATTGTTTGATCCATATACGGTAACTCAGCCACATCAGAATGGAGTTTTGCGCCAAATGTGCTAATAGCGGTATCCAAATACTATATCCGCTCCACACGAAAAGAAGAGACAACACTGCACCCGAAAGCACTTTTTGCACAAAGGTAATTGTGCCCATACGCAAGTGATTCAATCCATACAAGATGCCGGTTATAAAAACAAACATATATCCGGGTACACCGGCTCTCACAATCAGCAAGTACGGCCACAAGCCATGATAGAGTATCTCTTCCAATATAGCGTACAGCATCGTAACAAACCACATCCCTCTATCAGCGGTTTTCCAGTCAGTTGCAATTTCCATACGTTTCGCTACATTTTTGTGTTGCACCTTAAGTATCGTGTAGCCGATGAGAAATTCCGTATAGATCAGCCCGCCTCCTGACAAAATAGCGATCAGAGGCCATATCCATCCATTAAAAAAGCGTAAGTAATCCCAAAACGGCAACTCCACTGCCGATAAGCCAATCAAAAACAGCAGATAAGCAGAGGCAATTTCCAAATAGCGCTTTGCAAATGCGCCCGATCGCGGGCGGAAAATCATCGCAATAATCTGAGAAATACCGGATGGATAACTCAATAATCCCATGAAAAGAACATCAAGGTAAAGGGTGGGGGTAGTCATTAACGACGCCTCCATATTGCAAAACGCGAGGATGATTCTTAAACGGATAACCGGGCAAGCACATCCCACATATCTCCGGAATAAACACGCGCATGACTGACCATCCCCAACCGGATACCTCAGGCGGAGTAATATCCAAGTAAACCGCATATTTGCTTACTCTTTTTACCTCGTGAATCAACTTGTTCAAAATGGTGTCCGCCGATTCTCCTCGCATAGACGGTATGTCGGAAAGAAGTATTTCCTCTCCCGACATTTTTTTAATGATCTCCTCTTTCTCTTCGCAATGCACGGGTGCCCCATAGTAATAAACGTTCGTGTCCAAATCAGTGTACGCCGATTCATTTATGGAAAAAATAAATTTTTCCGGATCAAAAATCGTCATAAAAGTATTCATCGAGATAATTGCCGTAGATTCCATAATGCCCCGCAGCACTCCTGATTCGGCGTCCAAATCCCCCTGCGTTCCGACTACCATGTATGGCATTTTCTTATCTTTCCGCTTCAGAATCGCAGTATACACCGGAATATCGATATCAGGCATGGTCACCAAGAGAGGTATCACATCATAAGGGCTGTCAGCGTCTAATCCGGAATCCTCCAACATCTTCAACACAATCGGATTATCGATTACTACTTTGGGAGACTTGCGCATCAAATACCAGCTCATAATAAATGCATCGATTTGCAGATATTCTGTGATCGCGTTGATCATCGCTTTTTTAGTCGTCTTGTGTGCGGCGGTCCCTGTTGAAAACGAAGGAACGAATACAGGATCATTGTCGCCTTCGAAATGTTCGTATCCAACGAAAAACTGTTGCCTGGGTACCCATATAGCTTCGCCGGGATATACCAATGAATGACCTTTTACCCATGCAATCGTCTGATCTGAGCGCAAATGGACGGGACTGTAGCGCGGCATGAGCTGATTCATTTGCTTTTGCTGTTCCGGAGAAAAAATATTAATGTACTCCAACGGCATCGTCGGGCCCTTTTTGCACATTTCATCATAGGAAGCATATACTATGTTAGTAGAGGCATAGCTTGAAGAGGTTACCCCTGCATACCGTTCCACACTTTCTCCGTTGAACTTGATCAATGCCTCCTGATAAAACCGACCATACCCGCTTAAATGATAATTCATATCTTTTTCCGGGTCTCCCAGAATAAACCGATGATAATGGGGCATGCTTCCGGTTACACTTTTTAAAAATGGCTCTTTGTGGATCTTTGTGACCGGAGCAACAAGACTCTTCAATATTCCGGTATGACTGCCGTTAATCGCACGAAGATTGTTCATTTCATGAGTAAATGAAGGATAGAATCGCAGCATTTTTATTGCTCCTTGAATATGCGCTCAGAGATATTGTCAATGAGCCGTCGTGAAGAGGCATTCAGTTCTCCGAACTCGGCACGTGCAACGCTGCCACAGGCTTCACAAAATGGAACGCGTAAAATATTCTGCATCTGGATTTCCAAACTGGGAAGATAAATGCTCAATAGTCGCCCTGAAAAGCGGGAGGCTCCCACGGTACAGAACATAAAAGCTTCCGCAAAACTGATATTCGCCAATAAATCCATCAATATGATGTTTGATACGTTCTTTCTGCGTTTATCGCTTGGATCCCTTTTTCTTTCTTCCACGAAACGGGCATAGTGCACATGCTCCTCTAAACGTGCCAAAGCCCTTCTTTCAAAACACTCCAGGCATCCGGTTTGGTCATGATTCACCGACAACGCGTTTATCGTCGGTCCGTCGATAAACGACATCATAATGGGAATCTTCTTTTCCAAAGCAATGCGATTCACATTTCGCATAAATGAAATGGAAAGCCTGGAAACGCTGATTACAATAGCCAATATATCGTCAAACCGTTTGCCGAGTCGGTCCATGTCCTCATAGTATCCGATCGCATCAATATTTGTGGTCAGATCAACCGTTTTTAATGCAGAGAACAAATCCGGCTCCAAATAGTCTGCTTTTATTTGATGGAGTTCGCTAAAAGTTTTCCATTTCTCCATCACATACTCCGTATCGGTACAAAATAAAACACTTTTACTTTCCTGGACCTGATAGTCATCATCAATGAATAATTCCAATCCGCCTGTAAGTATTTTTGTAATGCGACTGTGTGAGAGTTTTTCGTCCACTGCAAGAATAAAATCCGATTCCAGCAACTGTTGTAAGACGGTTTCGGCTTGTTCTCTCTCAAAGGGTTCCAGCAATAAATCGTCCAATTGTCCTACAGAAAACTGGCCGGTTTGTAAAGAATCGAATACATCGTGAAAACACCGTGTAAATTCTTCGCTGTAACCGGTAAGAGAAAGACAGGCTTCTTCGTAATTCCATACGCCTTTACGTATTCGAATTTCATCGTCTGTTGCAATCAGCATAATATCTTCTTGTAAAGCATACTGTATCTCTGTTTTAAACTCTTTCGTCATGACTTCTTTCCTCCTTATTCGACATTGCCAAATATCGTCATATGAACAATATGTTTATATATTCCGTCCAGTCCCAACAGCTGCTCCAGATACTGCTTGTGATAACCTCCCAGATCAGTTGCACCTAAACTGAGCGCCGTAGTTGCCAGCTGCGCGTTCATAGCTATTTCACCGGTTTCAATCATGGCATACGCAAAGCTGGCATCTCCGTATTTATTTGCATTTGCTAATACGTTGTACATATAGTACAAAGTAAACGCGCAATTTTCCGGTTGGATATCACCGAAATCACAAGACAGTAATAGTTCATCCGTCGTAAAGTCTCTATGACGATATAAAGAATGGGAATAAGGATAATATTCATAGATTCCCGTTTCCAAACCCTCTACATTGCAAACTCCGATATATAATGTTATCGGGAACATCCCTCCTCCGGAAGGCTGTGTTCGCACATAAATCCGGTCTGCATCCGCTTCCGGCTCAGCCAGCAAAAGCGCTCCTGTTACCCCTTGCGCTGCAAACAGTATAGCCGACAGCTCTTCAAGTGTTATCGTCTCACCGCTGTATATCCGTTCGCTTCTTCTTTCGCGTATAATCACATCAAATGATGCGCGCATCGACTCTGGCTTGGGTAAAGGAAAGGAACTCTCCACATCTTCCTGTAAAGGGCGTAATGCAGATGAAAGAATCGCTTCCCTGGAATAGAATCGGGAAAGCCCTGCACGAAAGCCCAAGTCTGATCCTTCCAAACGATAATTCAACAAATAGTCAATCCCGCGGAAATGATCTTCTGCCGATAAGAGACCACGTTGTACTACATCCGGCGTTCTGAGCACGGTGGTATTGGCATAAGGTGAACATAATGCATATTGCGTGGAAAACATGACCACTTGTCCGTAGTAGCGATGATCTTCAATATACTCTTTGTCTTTTTCGTTCAATTCAGCACCTCTCTTTTTTATTACGATAAATAAAAATGTGAAAGCGATCCGCTTTTTATACCTAAGCTAAAGCAGCCGGTTGTACAGGCGCATTCTGAAGAACCGCCCTTTATTTACTTCTTCCGATCGGCTTTCTCATTAGCAGCAAGTACAGCTGCAGCACGTGCAGTTACCGCCTCCGCAAGTGGTGCTTGCTCCCGGAGATACCATTACAGATGTCGTAATAACGCTTGTTGCGTTGTAGTGATTCGAAAATGTCAGCATTCATTTCACCTCCTCACTGCATACACAGATGGTTCGGTTCTAACTATTATTAAACGATTTGTTTCCTGTGCGAATCGCTCTCACCCCAATAATCCTCTCCCAATCGGAATAACACTTGCGTCGTAAAAATAAATGTGAGTAAATTGGCATCGTAATCGTAGCCTGCCTTTTTTCGTGTCCGTTTTTTTAATCTATATAGCAGTTCCTGTACCAACTTCGGTTGGAATATCCCTACTTTGTTGATCGCTTCATCCGACAAGTCACGTGCAAATATATGCGCATTATTCTCTATAAACGAAGCGACTGTCGGCGAAGTTAAAGGAAATTTTTTCTTTTTTGAATCGCTAAAGGAATGGCATTTTCATATGCCTTTTTTAGAATATGTTTTTCGTTCCCATGACATAGCTTGAATTGATCCGGTAATCGCTTGGCAAAATTAGCAATATTCTTCTCCAAGAAAGGAGAATAGCCGCACATGCCGTGATTCACGAGGATTTGCCCTGCCTGTTGGGTTACAAGATATTCCGGCAACAATAGACATTGTGCAAGTTCTCTGCTCCGTTCCAAAATACTCCCATGCAACAAATGCTTCTTCTTAGCAAAACCGGATTCGCTTATCTCCCACGAAATCTTCTCGCAATTGCGAAAGTATGGTAAAATTTTTTTTGCGCTCTCAATGCGAGGTCGCAAAGCATAAAGTGGGTCTTGCAGATTGTCAGCATACTTTAATAAATAAGACCGATAATATGCATCAGAAAGGTTTTTTTCGCCTCATTCTGAAATAGGATATTGCTTTCATTCCGGGTCTTTGCAGTAGCCGTTTTTGCTCTAAGCAATGCTTCCGCAAAAAAATCATATCCGTAAAACCATTCGTCCGCCCCTTCTCCTGACAATACACATTCAAAGCCGGTGTTATTTGCCGTATCAGTAAGTATATTTAAAGCAACCGGATTCAACTTCAGCAAAGGGGTTTCGATATGACAAAGCGTTTCTTCCAGATTCGCCTGTAACTGTTCTGTTCCTACTTCCACCCTATGTTGTGCCATTGATGGGAAATATGCTGCCGCGTGTTTTTGGAATGCCTTTTCACTCAATGCTCGGTCAGTAAAGCTTATAGAAAACAAAGAGACATCTGCCTGCAAAGAAACCAATTCCGCTAATATTACTGTGGAATCAAGCCCGCCGCTATAGAAGAGCGCGGTTCTTTTTTTTGTTTGCTGCAGCATATTCTCTAAATTTCCGTTCATAATATTCCGTAAGATTACGGCAGCATCGTCTTCATCGGTTATCATTTCGCCTTCCGGACATGGCAAAGGAGACAGCACGATCTCAAAACTATCCTTCTTTAACACCAAAGACTCTCCGGCTTCCAAACGAAATACCCCGCTGAAAACCGTACGGTTTTCTAACGGCTTCCAATAAACAAAACACTCTGCTATGCCCTGCAAATCCGGCACAATATCGACGAAGGGCAATCCGAGTAAAGCTTTTATCTCTGAGGCGAAATAGATGATTCCGTTCCGAACAATCCAGTATAAACTCCCATGCCCCACCGTATCACGCCGAAAGATGACCGTCCCCGATTCGTCCCATGTACAATGTATATCTGCCAAATCATCCTGTTTCGGACTCTCGCACAGATAGAAGTTTTTCGTATTGACCCTGACTTCATAAAAGGAAAACCGGTCTTTCATTGCATGCATCATTTGCTTAACTCGTATTTTTTCATTCTCAAGTTGTAACGGTTTCCCTGAATAAAATCCGGCTCGTGTTTGCATGGATACATCCTTTTCTTATTATTTACTTGTATTTGTTGCGCTAATTTATTTGTATCATATCCCACGTATGTACAATATATGTGTTATCTATATAAAGTTGCTATAGAATGCTAACAATCCCATCAGCCCATCCCGTTTTTGCCAAAAAAAAAGAGACATTCGCACGGTTTCCTGCCTACCGCAAACAAATGTATCTTTCGCTCCGCTTATGTAAACATTCCTAACATAAAAGGCGCCGCCCGGGCGCCTTTTTGTTTCTGTATTATCCTTCGGTTCCAACCATCACATTGCTCGCCTTGATTACGGCGATGGCTTCTCCGCCTTCTTTCAGGCCGAGCTCTTCAATCGACGCATTGGTAATGACCGACGTAATTACAACATCCGGTGCGATCTCAATCTTCACCACGCCATTGACCGCGCCTTTCTCCAAACCGACCACTTTGCCTTTAAACTGATTTCTTGCACTGAGTTTCATATTATTGTTCCTCCTCGGATTATCTTTATTGCGACGTTTTTCTATCGTCTGTTTAATCTATACCCTTATTATCTAAGAATAACCTCAAACAATTTCGGCCACCATTTTCCGGTGATGTAGAAGCGATCGTCTTTGATATGGGCGATGCCGTTCAGGACGTCGGCGGTTTGCTGTTCTTCTTCCGTGAGAAGGTTTAAGAAGGTGTAGCGGGTTTCGACTTCGCCGGTTTCGGGATCAATTTTTACGATATCGTCGGTTTGCCAGATATTGGCGTAGAGCTTTCCGTTGGCGTATTCCAGTTCGTTCAGCCGTTCGACCGGCGTGCCGGTTTCTTTTACGGTGACGCGTCCGGTTTCTTCCAGTGTTTCCGGATCGAGCCGGCGGATCTCTGCCGTGCCGTCGGACATGTACAGGGTGTCTTCTCCCATGGCAATGCCCCAGCCTTCGCCGGAATAGGTGTGCACGCCTTTTTCTTCCAGGGTGACGGGATCGCGGATGAACAGGGTTTCTTCTTGCCAGCTGAGCTGCAGGATGCGGTCGCCCGCCTGTGTGATGCCCTCACCAAAAAAGGAGTCCGCCAAATCGACTCGGGAAACGACGGCTTCTTCGACTAAGCTGTAGATGCCGGCAAAGGATTCGCCGTATTGCCCGCCCGATACGAGAAGATCATCGCCCTGCATCTCCAGTCCCTGCGTGAAGATGCTCGTATCAAACGGGCGTTCTCCCACGACTTCGGATACGGGTTGTTCGGAAAGTGCACTGCAGCCGACGCTCAGTAAAAGCAGCCCGGCCAGGGCTGCTAAAATCCGCTTACGCATCGGGAAGTTCCATGGTTTCCGGTTTGCGCAGGCGCTGATGTTTGAAGATAGGCACATCGTATTCTTTCCCCAACGCGCGCACAAGGTCCTTATAATGGCCTTTCATTTTGTCGTGAAAAGCGATCGCACAAATCCCGCCGTCTATCGCATCGATAGCGTTTTTTGCGCGTTCAAAGCCGTCTTCGTTTTCGTATTCTCCGGCAACCAGCCACTGATTTGCCAGTATATGCGTGACGCCGAAGGTCTGGTTTTCCCAGACGGTGTGCACCGCCTGTGCAAAGGCCGGGTCAAAGTGCACCCCGCCCACGCATAGCAGATTATGCAGTTGCAGGCCGTCTTCCTGAAACACCTGCAGCAGTGCTTTTGCCAATACGGTGATTGCCCGGGGATCTTCCCAGCTTTCTGTTTCACTCCCGATCTCTATATCCATCATGGGTACGGGATACTGGAGGAGTAGCGTCGCATCGTCATTGTCTTCTGTCATGCCGGACCAGTGGGTGGCTTCCGGCACAACGCTGTAATCATCCAGCTTGAGCGCCTCTTTTTCCCTTTGCATCGCAGCCAGTAGATTGTGCATGTGTTGTGGCGACGCCGGGCCGTATACGCCCTGATTCACATCGCCCAGGGAATGCACGGTAAATATATGCGGCGGAGCGGAAGCGCCTTCGTGCCAGGTCACCATGCCGGCAACATTGTAATCCGAAAAGTGCTCGTTCATTAAGGGCAGATACCGGGGATAATCCAGGCAGATGGCCTGTTTGGCGGGAACAAAGGAAAACCGATTGCCGTTTTCGTCGGTATACTGCATGACTTCTTCGCCATCGCAAAAAATGCCGGTTTTTTCCTGCAAGACGCCCAGTTCCTGTAACGCCTGCCATACGTGATGCGCCACCGGACCGAATGACGGGTCGGTGCAGATATAATAGACAGCTTTATAGGCCATAGCGTGCTCCCATCTCTTTCAGCGTTTCCTGCAGTCTCTGTACCAGGGATTCAGGAGCCGTTACCGTTACGCTGGGTCCGTATTGCAAAGCCCAGTGCAACATGGCGGTTTCATTGACTGTAACCGTTATTTCCACTTGCTCATCATCGGTTTTTCGGACGCGGATATCGGTGCCGAACCAGTCGATAATCTGCTGCATAAAAGACAAAGGCGCATTGAACACGCATTTTACCGCCGGTCCCGTAAACATATAAATGTGCTCGGCCATGTGTTTCGGCAATTTGAGTCCTTTGCGATAACCCTTGTTTCTTGCGAGCGGAAGGGCCGGTTCGTCCAGCAGACGGATCTCTGTGATGCGGTCCACCCGGTACTGGGAAAGCCCCTCATGCTCTTCATGATTGCAAAGCAAATAATACCAGCCGTTGGATGCAATGATGCGATAGGGATTGATCCGGTATTCGCGAATGCTGCCGTCATCCCGCCGACGGGGCTGGGTTTTCTTTCGGTGATTGTATTCCAGATACTGAAACTGGACCATTTTCTCTTCCCGGATAGCTTCATCCAGAATCTCCAGCGTGTAAAAAAACTGCGGATTGGGATCCCCGATCTGTTCCACCGGGACCATGTGTTCATGCGTGGCCTTAAACTGTGCACTTCCCAATGATACGATCTTTTCAATCAGATCCTTCAGCATATGCTTGGGAATATTTTTGGAAAACAGCAAGCCGTCGATCAGATATTTCAGTTCCAGATCTTCAATTTCCGCATCGTAATACCAGTTGTGAATACTGGTAAACTCTTCCCCTGTTTTCTTGTGTACCCGCGTCCGTTCGTCGTATTCGATGGGAAGGCCGAATTCTTTCATCTTCAGCAAATTGTCTTTTACGGTACGCCGGTCGATCTCGGTACCGTACTCACTTTTCAATTTGCGCATCATCGCCTGCACCGACATACGTCTTGTCGGATCGGTGTGGCGGCGCAAAATCTCCCACAATTGTAGAATTAACATGCCTTTCCCCCTATATTTGCATTCTTTCCCATATGGCATCCTGTCTGAGCCGGTATACATAGCGAAAACCGGCTTCTTTTGCATAGCGAATGGCTTCGTCCCAGCCTTCCCCCAGCGCATTGGGCGCATGGGCATCCGCCTGCAGCGTGATTCTTGCGTTCAGACGGCACAGATGTTCCATTAAAAAACGGTCGGGATACGGCGTAAGCAGACCTGCGCGCTTCATTCCGCCGAAATTCACTTCAAACACCAGATCCTTGCGCTGATTCACAATCCCGATCAGCGCATCGCGGGCTATCTTTCTGTAACTCTCCGCTGTTTCGTCAAAAAACCCATTGCGGTCATTATATTTTCGCAGCAGATCAAAATGGCCGACAATATCCACCTGCGGACGCAAAGCACTGCGTACCACGGCGTCATAATATGCCTGCACGGCCTGCAGGGCATCGCCCCCGAAACCTTCCTCCACCAAAACGGCAAAGCTCTCCCTGCTTTCGTCCACTGCATAGGTTTTTCCTTTTACATGCAACTGATGCACCGAACCGATGATAAAGTCGTAGCGCGAAAAGGGCACAAAACCTTCCGGTGTATCCAGATCCCATTCCAGTCCCGTCAGCAGTTCTAAATCATCGCGGTATTTTTCTTTCATGGCATCCATCGCATCCAGATAAGCCGCTTCCGCGCGCGGTGTCATGGCGTAGTCATTGGCAAAGGGCAAAGGCGAATGCGACGAAAACCCGAGCGCCAGATAATCCAGATCGACCGCCGCCCGGATCATCTCCTCCAGGGGCTTTTGTCCGTCACAAAAATCGGCATGCGTATGCAGATTAGCCTGCAAAGGGTTCATCGCATTTTCTCCTGTTTGACTTTTACATCCACAATATCGCGGCCGGCCAGTTCCTTTTTGATATCTTCCAAGGTGATTCCCCGGTCGATCATCAAAACGGTCAGGTGATACAGCAAATCCCCGATCTCATAGATCATTTCCGCCCGGTCATTGTCTTTGGCTGCGATGATGACTTCCGTGCATTCTTCGCCCACTTTCTTCAGAATTTTGTCGAGACCTTTTTCAAACAGATAGGTCGTATAGGAATTCTCCGGCAAATCACGTTTGCGGCCCATGAGCTTGTCGTAGAGTTTTTCGTACGTGAAGGTGTCTTCTTCGCCCGCATCCGCCTGCAGCGTTTCAAAAAAACAGCTCGGGGAACCCGTATGGCAGGCCGGCCCCTCCTGTTCCACCTCAATCAATAGCGTGTCGCGGTCGCAATCGGTTTTGATTGCGCGGATCTTTTGCACATGGCCGCTCGTCTCCCCTTTTTTCCACAGGGTTTTGCGGCTGCGGCTGTAAAAGCAGGTATAGCCTTCGTCCAGGCTTTTTTGCAGCGACTCTTCATTCATATAGGCAAGCATCAAAACCTGTTTTGTATTGACATCCTGCACAATGGCGGGTATCAGCCCGTTTTGGTACACCAGTTCCATCATAGCTGTTCTCCTGCGGCTTGCAGGGCCTCTTTGAGCGTCAGCTTTCCTTCATACATGGCTTTCCCCAAAATGGCACCGCCCATGCCGATTTTTGCGAGCGTCCCGATCTCTTCCGCCCGGGTCAGTCCGCCCGATGCAATCAGATGCACGGCTTTTCCCCGCAGGCGGTTTGTCAGCGCCTGATACCCGGCCGTGTCTGTACCTTGGAGCATACCGTCGCGGCTGATTTCTGTCCAGATGATCGTCTTTACACCGCGCCCCACGAGATCTTCCGCCAGGTCAAGCGCGTCGGTATCTGCCACTTCTTTCCAGCCGCGCACCGCCGGCTTGCCGTTTTTCACATCGATCCCGACGGCGATCTGATCGCCATAATCCTGCAGACAGGCGCGGAGAAAGTCCGGTGCTTCAATGGCAGCCGTCCCCAAAATGATGCGGTCAACTCCGGTCAAAAGGAGTTTTTTAACCGTATCCGGCGTGCGGATGCCGCCGCCGGTCTGCACAAACAGTTCGGTTTTTTCGCAGATATCGCGCAGAATCTCGCCGTGCTGCGGTACGCCGCTCCGGGCGCCGTTTAAGTCCACAATATGCAGGCGTTTGGCGCCTTTTTGTTCGAGTTCGATTGCCAGAGAAACCGGATCATCATGATATACGGTCACCTGATCGTAGTCTCCCTTTTGCAGGCGGACGGCTTTCCCGTCCAGTAAGTCGATCGCAGGATACAGGATCATTCCAACACTCCTTTTGTACTCAGCACGCGGGCATCGCCCGTTTTTTCCAGCGCTTTGCGAAATGCATGCGCGAAGGCTTTAAAGCAGGCTTCGGCAATATGATGGGAGTTTTTGCCGGCCATTTGTTTCAAATGCAGTGTAATGCCCGCCGATCGAACCAAAGCGGTAAAAAACTCCTCCACCAGTTCCAGATCAAACGCCCCCACACGCTGCGTGGGAAACGCCGCATCAAAGCTGAGATGCCCGCGGCCGCTGATATCGAGCGCGCAGAGAACCAGCGCCTCATCCATCGGGATCAGCGCATCGCCATAGCGGGCAATGCCCTTTTTCTCTCCTAAGGCCCCGCTTATGGCCTGCCCCAGCGTGATGCCGATGTCTTCCACTGTATGATGCCCGTCGATCTCGGTATCGCCTGTTGCCCGCACCCGAAGCCCCACACCTGCATGGCGGGCAAACAATGTGAGCATATGGTTCAGAAACGGAACCGGGCTTTCGATGTCCGCACCGGCGTCGGAATACAGATCCAAGGCCAATTCAATTTGTGTTTCGTTGGTATTTCTCGTAATGGTTGTCATACTTGCTCCTTTTGTATCGCCTCGATCGCTTGCAGGAGAGCGCGCATTTGTTCGGGCGTACCGATCGTGATCCGCAGCCGGTCATTCCAGCCGTCTTTTGGAAAAAACCGGACGAGGATCTTTTTTTCACGCAGTTTTTCAAAGTACGCGGCTGCCGGTAAATCGCCCGGGCGCGCCCATAAAAAGTTCGCCAGAGAATCCGTGCAGGAAAAGCCCCGCTGCGTCAGTGCGTCTTTGGTTTCTTTGCGGGTATTCTGAATCTTTGCACAGCAATCCGCAAAATACGCGATATCTTCCAAACAGGCAATCGCAATTTTTGCCGTCAGTCGCCCCACAGAATAGGGATTTCGGGCAAATTGCAACCGGTTCAGATCTTCTGTTATTTCTGTGCGGGCCGCTGCAAAACCGAAGCGCAAACCCGCCAGGGAACGACTCTTCGAAAACGTCTGTACCACTATCAGATTCTCATATTTTTCCAGTAAAGGCAAGGCCGAATGTGCACCAAAATCCACATAGGCTTCATCGATCACAACGGGGTGATCGGGGTTGGCCGAAAGGATCGCAGCGATCTCGTCCAATGTAAGTGCCAGGCCTGTCGGCGCATTGGGATTGGCAATCACAATCAGGCCGTCGTTGTTTTGGTAGTCCTCCGGACAAACATGCAGATCCTTAAGCGGTATTTCCACCGCATCGCAATCATACACATCGGCGTATACGGAATAAAAACCGTAGCTGATGGCCGGATAGTATACGCGCCCGTTTTGTCCGTATGCCATAAAAAGCGTGGCCAGGACTTCATCGGAGCCGTTTCCAATAAAAAAGTCTCCCTTTACGGGATAGGCTTTTTTCAGCGCCGCACGCAGTTCACCGGCATCGGGATCCGGATACAAGCGCTGGGTATCCGAAAGCCTGTCCGCTTCTTCCCGCAGCAAACGCGCCACCCTAGGCGATGGCGGATACGGCGATTCGTTGGTATTCAGTTTGATGTATTTTTCTGTCGGTTGTTCGCCCGGTACATAGGGCACGAGTCTTTGCCAGCGGGCATGCAGAAAACGGCTCACAGCGCTACTCCCTTCGGGCCATCACGGCTCTTGCATGGGCGGTGAGACCTTCTTTTGTTGCCATCCGTACCACCGGATCGGCTAATTCCAAAAACTTCTCTTCGGTAAAATAGCTGACCGAGGTTTTCTTCTGAAAATCCTGTACCGACAAAGGCGACGAAAAACGCGCCGTGCCGGCGGTCGGCAGGGTATGATTGGGGCCGGCCAGATAATCCCCCAGTGCTTCAGGTGTCCAGCTTCCCACAAAGACGGATCCTGCGTTTTCCACAGCGGGCACCCAGTCAAACGGCGCTTCCACCTGCAGGGACAAATGCTCCGGTGCCAGGCGATTGCTGATTTGCATGGCTTCGTGCAAGTCCTTTGTCATGACGATTGCGCTGCCGTTTTGGATCGCTTTTTCCGCAATCTCTTTGCGCGGCAAGAGCGCCAGCTGCCGTTTCACTTCGTTTTGCGTTTCTTCTGCAAGCTTTGTGTTATTGGTCAGAAGGATGGCGCGGGAATGCGGATCGTGTTCCGCCTGCGACAGCAGATCGGCCGCTACCACCCCGGCGGAAGCGCTCCCGTCGGCAATAATCAGAATCTCCGAAGGCCCGGCAATCATATCAATATCTACCTGCCCGTATACCAAACGCTTGGCTGCCGCCACAAAGCGATTCCCCGGTCCTGTGATCTTGTCCACCGCGGGGCAACTTTCTGTGCCATAGGCCAAAGCGGCTATCGCCTGCGCGCCGCCGGCCAGAAAGATCCGCTCCACACCCAGACAATGCGCCGTCGCCATCACGATATCGTGTGCACGGCCTTCTGCCGCAGGCGGGGTGGCAATCACAATCTCTTTAACCCCCGCTACCTGGGCCGGTATCACATTCATAATCACGGTCGACGGATACGCCGCCGTACCGCCGGGAATATACACGCCCACGCGTTTCAGCGGGCGGACAATCTGCCCCAAAAGGGCGCCGTCATCCTGCATCCACCAGCCGGTGGCTTTCTGCTTCTCATGATACGCCCGCACCCGTCGGATCGACAGTTGGATCGCATCATACAAAGCGGGGTCTTCTTTTTCCAGCCGTGCGGCCGCTTCTTTTCGTGCTTCCTGCGGTGCATAAAACTCGGCGGAATCCACGCCGTCAAATTCTTGCGTATACGCGCGCACAGCCGCATCACCCTGCGATCTGACCGCTTCAATAATCGGCTGTACAACCGACTCCGCTTCTTTCTCGTCTAAACTGGGTGTAAGCTGTTTGATAATTTCTTCTGCAGATTGCTCCGCTGTTTGCATCCATTTCATAGGCCTTGCTCCGTTTTTTCCCGCAATACATCGGTAATAGCGCGGATCTCTTTTTGTTTGAATCGATACGACGCCTTGTTGGCAATCAGGCGGGCGCTGCTGGGAAGAATCTCGCGTATAACTTCCAGATTGTTCTCCCGCAGTGTGGTGCCCGTCTGCACCAGATCCACAATCACATCCGACAAAGCCAAAAGCGGTGCCACTTCGATCGATCCGTGCAGTTTGATGATTTCCGTTTCCCGATGAATCGACTGATAAAATTCCCGTGTTAAGCGGGTGTATTTGGTCGCCACGCGCAACGCGCGGCCGGTATCTTCCTCATAATCGGCGGGCGCTGCAACACACAGGGTGCAGGCGCCGGTTTTTAGATCCAGCAATTCAAACACATCGCAGTCTTCTTCCGCCAGCACATCTTTCCCGATAATGCCCACATCGCACACCCCGCGGGCTACATACACGCCCACATCGGACGGCTTTACCAGAATATAGCGCAAACCGCGCTCGGGCACTTCCAGGATCAGTTTTCGGGTTTTCCCGGGGTCGGCTGGCAATTCATACGGTGTGCCCGCCAGCAACGGTACCATATCTTTTGCCAAACGCCCCGTGGGTAAAGCGATACTAAACATGGCATTCCTCCCATTGGCCGTTGGTATAGCGCAATTGGCGCCTGGCCCGCAGTCCTTTCGGCACATGCTTTTCCGTGCGGAGACTGCGCCCTTCTTTTTGCAAAGCCGCGCGCTTTTCCATCAGCTCGGTGACCGGGGTGTCTGTACCGTACAAAAGCAGCGTGTCCACATCATACGGCTTCTGGGTTTTATAATAGGCACGCAAGCGATCCAGATACACGGCAAAACCCATGGCTCCCACATTTTTTCTGAGCTTTTCCGCCAGGCGGTCATAGCGGCCGCCCGCCAGGACCATATGCGGTACCGCCCGCACATACCCCTGCATTACAATCCCGCTGTAATAATCTACGGGATTCAGAATCGATGTATCCAAAACCAGATGATCCCGGTATTCGGTGTCTTTAAACATTTCGTGCAGGGTGCGCACTTCCTCCAGCGCCTGCAAAAAACGCGCGCCGGCTTCCGTATTCGGCCCGAACAGGGGCTCTTTTAACGGAGCCAGTCGCTCGGCGGCTTCCTGTAGCGGGGCTGCGGTATCCGAAAGCACTTCCAAGGCACGGCTCTGTGCGCCGGATAAACCGGCCTGTTCGGCCAACTGCTGCAAGTCATGCAGATTCTTTTTTTGCAGACAAACGGCCATCTGCTCACGCACCCGCGGTTCAACCGGCAGCGTCAGAAGAACCGACGCCACCAGATCCGCATGCGACAGCGTCAGCACATAGTCCTCGTCCACAGCCGCCAGGCTCTGCAGCGCAAGAAGCACAATCTCCCCTACGGCAAACGCATCCATCGGTCCGATCATCTCCAGACCGCACTGATGAATCTCCTTATATTCGCGGGTACTTTGTTGAAAGCGGTACACATTTTCGTTGTAATAAATCCGGGATAAGGAATCGGGATGGATCTCGACATTTTTCAGAATCGACAGAGTCATGTCGGGTTTCAGGGCCATCAGTTTTCCGTCGGCGCTGTTGAACGTAATTACGCCCTCGCCGGCCAGAAAGCCCTGATAATCGTGATAGAAGCTGTATTCTTCAAAGCGGGTGTTCCGATACTTTTTATAGCCGAAAGACTCGTACAACGCAGACAGTTGCAACGTTGCGGCCTCCTCCTTCGGTAAGGCGGAAAGATAATTTTCCACGGCAGTCTCCTTTATAATGAATGTACTTTATAAAGTATATCCATCCCGCCGGAAGCCGTCAAGCGTTATGATAATGCGTAAAGGTAAATCATCAATTTTTGAACAATCTTGGGCACAGAAAGAGCCGGGCTCTTCTGTTTTTTTGCATATTACTTTTCAAATACGGTTTGGCAGGCCGGGCAGGTAATGCGCAGCTTTCCTTTGTCTTTGGGTACCGACAGCTTCTTGCCGCAATGCGGGCAGGCAACAATCTGAAAGTCGATCGCCTGTTCAATCTGCTGCGGGCTGAATCCCACAATCATTTCCTCACCGATCAAAAAAGCCGGCACGCCGCACACGCCCCGATTCTGCAGCTCCACCGCTGCCGCCTGTTCCGTCATCACATTGCGCTCGGTAAACGGATACCCCTTCTGTCGCAAATAATCCTTTGCGGTCGTACAATGCGGTCAGGTCGGGCTCGTAAAAACCTGAATCTTTTTCATAGTGTCATCATCCTTTCTTATTCCCTATATATACCCGCCAATAAAAAAACGACATCCGGTTAAGGATGCCGTTTTGTGTGAAGAGAAATCCCTTCTCCGATGCGTGAAGGAGAGGCGGGAATGCGTGCCTTTTTTACGATGCAAAGAACAAATTGATATCTTCTTCCACCGTTTTGTTCGGTGCAATGCCGAAGTTTTCCACCAGCACCTTTGTTACATTGGGCGAAAGGAAAGCCGGCAGGGTCGGGCCGAGATGAATGTTTTTTACGCCGAGCGACAAAAGCGCCAGCAAGACGATGACGGCCTTTTGCTCATACCAGGCGATATTGTATACGATCGGCAGCTCGTTGATGTCGGTTTCAAATACTTCCGCCAGCTTCATGGCAATCACTGCCAGGGAATACGAGTCGTTGCACTGCCCGGCATCCAACACGCGCGGGATCCCGCCGATATCGCCCAGGGGCAACTTATTGTAGCGGTATTTTGCACAGCCTGCGGTCAGAATGACGGCATCTTCCGGCAGAGCTTCCGCAAATTCGGTGTAGTAGCTGCGGTCTTTATTGCGACCGTCGCAGCCGGCCATAACTACAAACTTTTTAATCGCACCGGATTTTACCGCATCGACCACTTTGTCGGCCAGGGCGAGCACTTGCGCATGCGCAAAGCCACCTACGATTTCCCCCGTTTCGATCTCTGTGGGCGGTTCGGTTTTCTTGGCGTGTTCGATCAGTTCGGTAAAGTCTTTTTCTTCCCCGATACCGCCCGGAATGTGTTTGCAGCCCGGATAGCCGGCTGCACCCGTTGTATACAGACGGTCCTTATAGCTGTCCTGTACCGGTACGATGCAGTTGGTCGTCATCAGTATCGGGCCGTTGAACGACGCAAATTCCTCTTTCTGATGCCACCAGCTTCCGCCGTAATTGCCCACAAAGTGATCATACTTTTTGAACGCCGGATAGTAATTGGCGGGCAGCATTTCCGAATGGGTGTAAATGTCGACCCCGGCATCCTTCGATTGCTCCAGAAGCATCTCAAAGTCGCGCAGATCGTGTCCGGAAACTAAAATCCCGGGCTTGTTGCGCGTGCCGATATTGACTTTCGTTATCTCCGGATTCCCGTATGCGCCGGTATTGGCGGCATCCAGTGTCGCCATGCCCTTGACGCCGTGCGCACCGGTATCCAGTGTCAGCTGTACCAGATCGTCTACGCTTAAGCGGTCGTCAAGTGTCTTTGCCATGGCTTCCTGCATAAACGCGTCGACTTCCTCATTGTCCTGCAAGAGCGCATTGGCATGCTTGGTGTAGGCCGCCAGACCCTTCACCCCGTAGGTAATCAGCTCGCGCAGACTGCGGATATCTTCGTTTTCTGTTGCCAGCACGCCGACGGTTTTTGCCTTTTCATCCTGGGCCGCCGGATCCTTTTCGGTATAGATTGCGGCTTCGGACAAACCCGAGCGGTCTTTCAGTCTGGACGCCGCCGCTTTTTTCGCGTCGATCGTTTCATTGATACGCGCGCGAATCGCCTCGGAATCAAAATTGGCATTGGTAATGGTGGTAAAAAGATTCAAAGATACGCGGTGATTGTCCTCTTTATCCACTTGCGTTCCTTCTGCGCGCAATTTCATAAGTACTTCCGAATACCCTTTGGTGACATAGATCAGCAAATCCTGCAGATTGGCCACCTGGGCATTCTTGCCGCACACACCCACCCGTGTGCAGCCGGTATTGCGGGCCGTCTCCTGACATTGATAACAAAACATATCGCTCATATAGCGCCTCCTTTTACGTTTTGTTTCAGTATATCATTTTCTCACACAAAAAACCGTAACGAATGTTACGGTCCGAAGGGAAGACAAAATCGTACTTGTAGAGCCTCCCGCAGTTTGGATCGGAAAACTGGTTAAAGAAGAAAAAGGGTTTCTCCGCAGTCGGCATTCGGAGTGAGCGGCAGAGCCTGTGGGCTAAGGCGGAAATTGCGCTACAGCCGCGTTCTTGTGGCACGCTTTTGCCACTGTCGCGGCTGTAATTTCCGCCGTGCCCCGACAGGCTCCCGCGAACGGAGCTGTCGGCGGAGGAGATCCCTTTTTCGACCCCTATGCTCCGTTGGTTTGTCTTCACGCGCAACCGTAACGAATGTTACGGTCCGGTGCAGATCGTGATGCGGTTTTTGTCGATACGGATCAGCCCCTCTTCTTCCATATTCCGCAATTCACGTGAAAGAGACGGTCGGGTGGTGCCTAAATAGGCTGCCATTTCTTCGCGGTTAAACGACAGATCCGCCGTGCCGTGCTCATCGGCCACCCGGTGCAGATACTGCAGGATCTTCTGCCGCAGCGTCTGTTCCATCACAATCAAAAGCTTCTGATTCAGGCCGTAGGCTTTTTCCGAGAGGATACTCAGCATATTAAACAGGAGCTTTCTAACAAGGGGGTCGTCCGTATGGCGCATTAAAAGCTCTTTCGGTATGCACAAAACGCGCGTGTCCTCGGTGGCAAGGCAGCTGTAGTCGTAGGTTTTGTGATCCAGATATGCATACACTTCCGCAAACATAGTGCCCGGTTTGGTAAACCGGTTCAGTATGGTGCGGCGCCCGTCGGGACCCAGCCCTTCTACCTGCACCCCTCCCTCCAGCAGCAAATAAATATAGCGGGGCGTCTCCCCCTGCTGAAACACATAGGCGTCTTTGGCAATGGGTTTTTCAAAAGAGGACGAGCGTGCGATGATCGTTTGCACTTCCGTTTCAGACAAACCGCGAAACAGCGAAAAATCGGCAATATTCATAGGCTCTCCTTAGGGGATATGCACGCCGAAAAAGATCGAAAGCGTGGACAGCTTTGTCGGGTCCTCGCTTTTGTAAATCCGTTCGATCACGGGCTCGGCATCATACGTTTCTATAAACGGCATAAAGGCATCTTCCTTTTTGGCGGTATCCAGTATCCCGGCGCGGGCAATCCCGCTGCGCTGATGCGGACAGCCGGCCGATCCCGGGTTCACAAACACCGGGTCATGGCCGATCAAAAGCGGCGCATGATGATGTCCGTAGAGAATCATATGCAGATTATCCGGCAAAAAACGCCTGCGCAAGTCGTCTTCTGTGGGATCAAACTGTACGGGATGGTATAAACGGTTTTTGTCCGTCGCATAATGCTTGGCGAGGATCCGCCCGTGTTCGGTTTCCTGCACCCATTCTTCCCGGCAGTTTTTTATCCAGTCCAGATGCGCTTTGTTCAGCCCGCTTCGCACATAGGCATGCTGCGCTTTTTCCAAAGGCCGGATCAGCTCGGGCTGTTTTGTCTCGATCCCGATCACCGACAGATCGTGATTGCCGTATAAATGCACAGCGGGAATCGGCAAAGACGCCAAGGTGTCAATCACCTCGGGCGTATCCGGTCCGAGCGCGGTCGTGTCACCCAGATTGAGGATTTTTTCTACGCCCTCTTTTCGGAAACGCGCCAAAAGAACCTGCAGGGCAGGTAAATTGCCGTGCAGGTCTGCAAACACTCCGATCCTCATAGGCGTTTACGCTCCCTGTTCATGCGGGGTGATCGGCTCTGTTTCCATCAGCAGCGTCAAAAAGCGCGGGGCGTCGGTATTTTTTGTGTATAAAACGGGCAGACGGTATTTTTCGGAAATATCGTTGATCTTACTCAGCCCGTGCGGCGTAAGGGCATCCAGTACCACAACCACGGTATCGCCTGCGGTGCCGATGCGTTCCATAATATCAAAGCGCTCATCGCCTGTCAGAAAGCTCACATCGCCGCCGTATTCCTCTATTTCCTCCTGCACGCGCAAGGCATCCTGCAATTCACCCACAATCACATACGAACGCGCCGGGAAAAACGCCTGCGCAGCAGGCACATTCAGCGTGTCTTCCGTCCCGGGTTCCACCGGTTTGCCAGGCAGCTTATACTTCCAGACCGCCCGCCCCTTTTCCGGTTCATTTTCATAATAGGCATAGTCGATCAGATCGCCTTCCCCGATATCCAGATTCCGTATATCGTTGTCGGCAAGCGGGATGCGACGGGTGTCTTCGTCCGCTTTTTCTTCTATATATAACAAATCCTCATACGGATCGTAACGCGTTTCGGCAAAGGCAAACATCCGCCGGCGGCACTCCTGCTTCTCTTCGGCTTTTTGCGCCAGGGAATAATCATACATGGTGCGCAGATTGCCGTTTTTCAAAATCACCGACTTGATCGCTTTGGCGCGCACCCAGTCCCCGTGTTCCAAACGCAGATTGCGCACAATGGACTCCGGCACAAAAATACGGAACGAGCCGATCGTTCCTCCGGACAATTCCCGTTTGAACCGCCCGATATACACGTGATTGATCTCGTCTTTGACCTCATGCATCTCGCCTGCTTCCGTTTGTGCGTTTGTTTCCGTCTGATTCCCGGACAATTTCCCCAGCGCTTCCAGTATTTTCACATACTGCGCCAGTGTATCCGCATCGGCCGGCAGCGTATCCGCCTGCATATTGCGGAGCGTTTTGTCCATTTCCCTTTTTATCTCTTCCAACCATTTTTTCGTATCCATATTGTATCCCTCGTTATCATCGCGTTGGCTGCCATCCTCATAAAAAAAGAGGGCCGCCTATAAATATTATATAGGCGGCAAGAAAGGAAGAAGAAAAATGATTCTTCATTACTATTATACGCAATTGTAAAGTACTTGTAAAGACCGCGTGAAAATCCTTTTATTTGTTTGGACTACCATCTTCCGCCTGTAGCTTTTATATACCCGATCGGGGCACATTCTATCACCGTGTTCCGGGTCTGTTTCGTAGTGTATAATAAAGCATATCACAATGCGGAGGTTTGCATGAATTACGAACAGGCAATGGAATTTATCTACAGCACCAGCTGGATGGGAAGTAAACTGGGTCTTTACCGGATGGAAGAACTGATGCGGCGCCTGGGTTCGCCGCAGAACCGGATCCCCTGCATACATATTGCCGGCACGAACGGCAAAGGGTCTACCGCGGCGATGCTGGCATCCGTTTATACCGAAGCCGGATACAAAACCGGTCTGTACACCTCCCCCGCTATTTCCTATTTCGGGGAAAGAATGCAGATCAACGGCCGGCCCATACCGGAAGAGGCCATCGCCTCCCTGGCTCTTCGCATGAAAAAAGCAGCCGATAAGATGGAAGACAAACCGACCGAATACGAGCTGATCACCGCGCTGGCCTATTTGTATTTTGCCGATGAAAAGGTAGACATCGCGATCATAGAAACCGGGCTGGGCGGCCTGCTGGATGCAACCAATGTACTGGATGCCCCGGCGGCCATCGTGCTGACAGCCATCGGCCTGGATCACACCAAGGAATTGGGCGAGCGGCTGGAAGACATTGCCGCACAAAAAGCCGGCATTATAAAAAACGACGCGCCGGTCATCGTATACGAACAGGACGAACCGGTACTTTCCGTGATCCACAACAAGGCAACCGCACAGCATGCACCGGTACACCTTGCCTCTCCCGCCGGCTATTCCGACATCCGCTACACGATCGAAGGCACACATTTTACCGATGAAAAGAACCGCACGCTTCTTTTGCCTCTGCTCGGCACGCATCAGATCCACAATGCCGCCGTCGCACTGACAACGATCGACGCCTTACAGGCGCGTTTTCCCGTAGAGGAGCAGGCCCTGGCAAGCGGCTTGGCAAAGACCCGCTGGCCCGGCCGTTTTGAACTCCTGCACACCGATCCGATCGTGCTTCTGGACGGTGCGCACAATCCGCAGGCAGCCCGTGCCCTCAAAAAAAACCTGACAACCTACTTCCCCGACAGGAAAATCCGATTCATTGTTGGAATTTTGGCAGATAAGGGGTATAATAATATGGCAGAGGAACTTCTCCCCATTGCGTCCGCGTGGATTACGGTCACACCGGACAGCGATCGGGCACTCCCGGCGCATGTGCTCACCCGTCTTCTGGAAGAGCACGGCCAAAGCGTGCGGGAAAGCAGCAGTCTGCGCGAGGCGCTTTCTTTCACTCTAAAGGAAGCGGACCCGTCGGAGATCCTTTGTGTCTTTGGAACACTGACGATCATTCATGAAGTTCGGTCGTTCTTTGACAAGTAAATAATGGCCAGAGTAGAAAATGCGCGTTAAGTGCCGACGAATGGGGTGTTGTCGTCGGACGAAGGCTTAGCCACGATGTATTTTCGCATCCGCTGCCACTAAAGAGAATCCTCTTTTTGTGGCACACACAATTGAAGGGGGTTTTTTTCATGAAAAAATCAAACACCGGACGATTAGCTAAAATCGCCCTGCTGATCGCGTTGCAAATTGTATTCACGCGATTCTTCTCGGTAACCATGCCCGTTTTGCGGATCGGCTTCGGCTTTTTGCCGGTCGCAGTGACCAGTATCCTGTACGGGCCGGTCTGGGGCGGGATTGCCGCCGCCATGGCCGATGTAATCGGCATGATGCTGTTTCCTTCGGGCACCTACTTCCCGGGATTCACGCTCAGCGCCATGCTCTCGGGCGTCATTTACGGTGTGTTTTTGCACGGCAAGAACTTCAACATTGCCCGCGTAATTGCATCCGTTCTGACCATCCAGATCTTTGTGCACTTGGGGCTTAATTCCCTGTGGCTGAACATGATCACCGGACAAGCCTGGCTTGCCATTCTGGCACCGCGTGTCGCCAACGGCATCATTATGGCTCCGGTTATGGTCTTTGCCATCTGGCTCGTTGAAAAACGCGTGCTGAGCCTCCCCGCCATTTTGCGGGAACGCGAGGCGTAAATCCATCCATACAAAAACAACCGTGCGGACAGAACCGATCCGCACGGTTTTTTTGTGCCTCTCTACCCGTTTTTCAAATCTCTTTGCCGGTATCCGATCACAGATACCACAAGGAGGATCAGCGCAATTCCTGTCATTACGGCTAAAGGCAGAAGCTTCAGTATCTCCACCGGATAGTTTGACACATAGCCGAAGGGTGTAAGTTTAGCCACCCAGTCGGGGAAACGGGCCACGCTCCCGATATACACCAACACAAACGACAAACCCAGATAGATATAGGAGGCCGCCCGCAGACCCGGCGCAAGGGCAACCAGCACCGCCGCCACAGCACCCACAAGCCAGATTGCCGGCAGATACGAATACGCGGAAATCAGAAAGGTCGTAAGCGGCGGGATGTTTTCAACCACCTCTGCCCCTACATAGTAAAACCCGACCGCCGTCAGCGTCTGCAAAAGTATGCTCAGACCGAATGACAAAACCGTCCAGGAGAGAAAATAGCTTCTTCGGTAAACGGCCCGCCCGAATAAATGCGCTGCATAGCCGCTTTTTTCTTCTCCCGCCAGCCGGTGCATCGCACCCACGACGGGAATTGCTGTAAGAATCGCCATGATCGCATTCAGCATGCCGATAAACTGCTCCAATATATCCAGATCGGGGTCTGCCGCAAACATCTGTCGCAGGATCACATTGTTTTCTACAAAGCTCTCCATTTCTCCGAAAACCGAACCATACATGGCAGCCACCAAAAAAACAATCAGGGCCCAGATACCCATCGTGTTTCGGTATTGGCGAAAGGCCAGGCCAAAAGGCGAAGAAAGAAAAACCGATGCTTCCCGCCGACCGGACCGCGCAGCAAAAAACCCGGCCCCCAGATCCCTCTTGCGGGAAAGAAGAAAGGTAAAACCTGCAAGCAGGCAACCGCCGGCAAGCAGGATTCCTACCGGCCACCATTCGTTGTTTACATACAGGCGCGTCCTGAGTATCAAACCCAAAGGCGACAGGCGCGACAGGGTTTCCGAAAACAAATCGCCGATCCCGCGCTGCAGATAAAACCAAAGCAGTAATAAAAACGCACCCGTCCTTACGCTGCGCGTGTTCTCGGATAACTGCGCCAAAAGCGCGGTCAAGCCGGCAAAAAACCAGCCGACCACACCCAATGCTGCGCCAAACAGCCAGGCGCCCTCTGCAGTCATGCCCTGTGCTTCAAAGAAGATAAGAAAAACAGTCGTCAGCACCGCAAGCAGACCATTGGCTAAAAACGAAAGCAGCAGGGTAGCCGTTAAAGGTGCTGCTGCACCAACCGGCCGGGCGCGCAAAAGTTCTGCCCGGCCGGCTTCTTCATCCGCCCGCGTGTGCCGCACCACCAGAAAAATGTTCATAATCGCCGCAAAAATCACACAGAAAACCAGCATCATATTGGCATACGCCGCCCCCGTATGATAGTCGGCCCGACCGTAAACCGGCCCGGCCAAGGCAATCATCGCGGGATTCTCCATCATCGACACAAAAACCGAAGGATCCACATCTTCCATCAGCACCTGTTCAAACAAGGGGACATAGCCCGCGGCAAAACCCGCAATCGCTGCAATCCACAAAGGCAGACGAATACGGTCCCGGCGAAGGAAAAAACGAAAGAGCGCGCCCGTTTTAGCGAAACGTTTCATCGCCTAACCCTCCTCCTGATAATGGCGCATAAAGAGCGTTTCCAGCGTCGGCGGCATGCATTGCAGGCTTTCGATCCCGTATGGCGTGATCTCCTCCATCAAACGGCCTATCTGTGCACTGTCGATCCGCAGGCGGATTTCTCCCTCTTCTTCGCGCAGATCGGTAATATAGGCAGAGCCAAATTGATCGGGAAGAGGCTGCAGCGTCCGCACGTGCACATCCATATGTGTCAGATGCCTGAGTTCTTTCATGCTGCCTGTTTCAATGATCTTGCCCCGCCGTATGATACTGACACGATCGCAGAGTTTTTCCACTTCCGACAAGATATGGCTGGACAAAAGCACGCTCTTGCCTTCTTTTTTCCGCTCACGCAGCCCCTCCTGAAACACCTTCTCCATCAAAGGATCCAAACCGGATGTCGGCTCGTCCAGAATATACAGATCCGCCTCCTGGGCAAAAGCCGCCACCAATGCGACCTTCTGCCGATTTCCTTTCGAATACGTGCGGCACTTTTTCGTCGGGTCCAGATCAAAGCGTTCCATCCAGTAATCCCTCGCCTTTACGTCCTTTTGCGATTGCAGACGCAAAAAGAGATCGATCACTTCGCCACCGGTCAGATTCGGCCACAGATTCACATCGCCCGGCACATACGCCACGCGCTGATGAATCTGCACGGCCTCTTTCCACACATTGCGGCCAAAAATGGTACAATGGCCGCTGTCGGGGCGGATAAAACCCATCAGCACGCGGATCGCCGTGGTTTTTCCTGCGCCGTTCGGCCCGATAAATCCGTAAATCTCGCCGGGCTGCACATGCAGATCGACCCCGTCCAGCGCCTGCACTTTCCCGAAAGACTTAGTCACCTTCTCCATTTTGAGCATATTTCTCCTCCTTTCACGCCTCGTAAAACAGGATTTTCGGGGGGACTTCCATCCTTTCGACCGTTTCGGTCAATCCCTTTCAGTATAGCATGTAGACCGAATCGGTACATGCAAACCGAAAGATTCTTGTAGCGCTTTTCCCTGTTTCTTCGGGTATGATAAAAGAATCGAGGTGTAGCTATGAAAAAGAGAGTTGTTCTGTTTTTTGCCATCATTTTGTTGATCATTACAGCCGTGTTGCTGACCCATACAAACCGTCTGGGAACAACGGAATACCGGTATATCTCCCGGAAGGTTCCCGCCGCCTTTCAGGGTTACCGGATTGCCCAGATAGCGGATTTACACAACGATGATCTCGGGGACCCCACCATTTTGCTGCATGCCCTGCAAGAAGCAAAGCCGGATCTCATCGTCATTACCGGTGATATGATCGACGCCCGAAAAACCGATGTGAAAACAGCGCTCGATTTTGCGGCGCAGTTTGTACAAATAGCCCCTACCTACTATATAAACGGGAATCACGAATGGGTTGCCGCATACGCCGCCCTCAAACAGGGCCTTAAGGATCGTGGCGTGACCGTGCTGGAAGATGCGTCCGTCCGGGTCGAAAAAGACGGTGCGTTCTTTCATCTGGCAGGCGTTGTCGACCCGTTCTTGGCCGACCGGCTTCTCACCGACCGTTTGGCAGACACCCTCCCGCAAGACGGCGTGTTGACCATCCTTCTCTCCCACCGCCCCGAACGGCTGGAAGCGTACGCTGAAGCCGGCACAGACCTCGTCTTTGCCGGGCACGCACACGGCGGACAAATCCGCCTTCCTTTCATCGGCGCCATCTACGCACCGCATCAGGGCCTGTTTCCCGCCTACACCGAAGGTATGCACACCATGAACCAAACCACCCTGGTCATCAGCCGCGGGATCGGAAACAGCCTTTTTCCACTTCGCATCAACAATCCGCCCGAACTCGTCGTTGTGAAACTGCAAAGGCCCTGAACAGACATTTGCAAAACGACCCATTGCGTGGTAAAATATTCGTTAGCACCGCACGGAGAGGTATCGAAGTGGTCATAACGGGGCTGACTCGAAATCAGTTTGCGCGCAAGCGCACGTGGGTTCGAATCCCACCCTCTCCGCCAAAATTCTGGAACCCGCTCATCTTTCTGATTTGCGGGTTTCTTTTTTTCTTAAGACTCTTACTTCCTGTGCATTGTTCTTTTAACCGGCTCCGGCTGTGTTGCAGTCGTCAAGTCAAACCCTTTCGTTTCGGGGTCAGGCCTGACAAAATTCACTTGCTTGACAACATTTTATTTTCTAAGTGAATTCCGTCAGGCCTGACCCCCTTCCTTGTCCCGTATATCCCCGCAATTATTGCAAAACGGAAAAGATTCTCTATATACGAGGGCGGAATCTAAGGAATGAATCGGTGTGTATACGAAAAAACAAGGAAGTAAAGTACTGGTTTTACACCGAATTCGGTGTATGCTATAAATAGTATAAAGGAGGTGAAGCGATGGATGAAGAGGTAATTAAAAGCGCCCCATTCACAGCATCGGCAAAGCTGATAGCCGCTATAGCGGATGTAACAAGTAAGGCGATCAGCTCCCGAAAGCCGAAAGACAGACGTAAAAAAGGAAAGGCTTCATTCTCTTCTTTCACCTCGGGAATTACCTCAAGAATATTCTATCGTAAGCAAAATGGAAATTATGGCTCTTGTAATTAGTTTAGTGGCGTTAGGACTTAGTCTCTATAACCTAAGCCTTTCGCTCATAAAGAGAAAGTGAAGTACATGGAAGAATTATTGAAAAACTACGCTACAGGTAGAAGAAGAGTATGAGATTAAAGCGGATACCCTCCGCTCCTATCTGAACCGAAAGCAAGTCATACCGGAGGGAAAGGACATAAAAGTCGGCAAGCAGTGGTTTATCTCCCGCGACTGGCTTGACGAAAAGTACAAGAAAGGAAGTAAACAAGTGCAGCCCCGTTACATCCGGCGAACAAGACGGGACTGCAAACCCGGCACCCGGCGGAACTGCTTACATTATTATCGCAAAACGGGGTCAGGCCTGATAAAATTCACTTACTTGACATTATTTTGTTTTCCAGGTGAATTCCGTCAGGCCTGACCCCTTTCTTGGAGGTTTATATGGTTATTGATTGCCACGTTCATTTAACAGCACCGACATTACTTTCCCATTATGATCGCATTGCTGCGGAAGAACCGTATTTCAAGTTGCTCAGCGAAAGTTCTGTGAATCGCTTTGCAACGGCAGAAGATGCCCTGCGGTATATGGATGCGAATCAAATCGATCAAGCCGTTGTATTCGGATTTGCTTTTCAAAACCAAAAATATCTGGATGCGGCAAACGAATATATCATAGAAGCAGTACAAAAGCATCCGGATCGCTTTATCGGTTTCGGTGTGGTTAATCCCAATTTGCCGAACCTTGCAGACAAAATCCGCTCTTTGGCGGAAAACGGGATGATAGGAATCGGGGAGCTCTTCCCAACCGGGCAGAACTTCGCCTTAGGAGATTATACGACCATGAAACCCTTGGCAGATGCCTGCATGGAGCATAATCTCGTGCTGTCCATCCACGCAAATGAACCGGTCGGTCACGATTACCCCGGTAAAACGGCAACCGGTTTGTTGGAATTGCAGCAATTTGCCGAACACTTTCCCGAACTCGCCATTATCTACTGTCACTTCGGCGGCGGACTGGCCTTCTATGAGATGATGCCCGAGATGCAAAAAATCTTACAAAACGTCCGGTACGATACGGCGGCCGCAAAATATCTGTATACCAAGCAGATTTATCCCGCGTTTAAGTCGATGCAACGGATCGACAAACTGCTTTTCGGCAGCGACTACCCCCTCCCCTGCGCACCCGCTGTACTGGCAGATATCCGCGCAAGCGAGATAAGCCCTGCAGACAAAGACAAAGTCCTCGGCCAAAATCTCATACACCTCCTCAGCAAACGGGGTCAGGCCTGACGAAATTCACTTGCTTGTGATTAATATATTTTTCGGAGAGAATACGATAAGCCACACCCTACTTTGATTGGGTATAATCAATCCAGAGGAGGGAGACCATGCCTAGACAACCAAGAATACAAGACGAGTATATGATTCACCATGTAGTCGCCCGTGGAAATCGCAAGGAAAAGGTCTTTCATTCCGACGGGGATTATATCCGCTATTTGCAGCTTCTGGAAAGATATCGCGATCGATACAATTTCCATCTGTTTTCGTACTGTTTGATGGACAATCATGTGCATCTGTTAGTCCAACAAAGTACGACGCCTTTATCCAAATTCATGCAGGGGATACAACAAAGCTACACGCAGTATTTTAACAAAAAACACACAACATCCGGACATGTATTTCAGCAGCGATATACATCCTATCCCTGTACGGAGGACGCATATCTTATCTCCCTGATTGCCTATATCCATAAGAATCCGAAATCAGCCGGTTTGGTCCCATCCGTAGCCGATTATCGATGGAGCAGTCATCAGGAAATCCTGCAACACAGTACAAAGAATCTGATTGACGCCGACGCGCTGTTTGCACTTATCGGCCGGACTCGAAAAGAAATCCTTCCCGATTATCTCCGTTGGATCGATGAGGTTGATGAAGAAATCATAGAAAATCAGTATATGTCAAAAGAAGAAAAAGAACTGGCACGCGCTAACGCGGATTTTGTTAAGCTCGAACAGAAGATCGCCAAAAAGAAATACAAATTGCCTATCATTCTATCTCTGATCGATCAATATCAGAAAGCCCGATCGATACAGCTGCACCCGTCGGATTACAGAAAAATCCTAACGGTTCTATGTGATCGATACAGTCCCGCTAAAACCAAGGATATTGCAGCGGAAACGGGTGTTGTCAGCTCACGTATTTCCGCCATTCGAAAAGAACACGCAGAGGGACAATTCCCCCCGCAGCTCCTGCTACATATCGACAATATAATCGCCCGCATCGAAGAAGAAGAACGGGGTCAGGCCTGACGAAATTCACTTGCTTGTGAAATATATAATTTCCAAGTGAACAAGTTAAGCCTGACCCCGTTCACTTGTGTGGGCGGGGAGGGGGTTGGGCGTCAGGTATTCCCGGATAGCGCAGATTTTGTCGGCTATGCTTACGATGGCGGTTTCCCGGTATTTGGGCAGCGCGGGGTTTAAGGGGAACATGTGTTTTCTTATGATGTCTTCTTCTTTGTCGCTCAGCGAAAAGTCGCGACGCGCGTTTTCTGCGGCGATGGCCGCATGCGTGAAATGATGCCGCGGATGCGCCTCCTTCTCTTCCTGGCAATTGTACAAATAGTAGTCGTGTAAAAGGGCCCCGCGTACAAGCGCCCTTTCGTCTACCCGTATGCCCAGCACCTGTGCGATCGCAAGGCTCATCTGCGCCACGGCCACGCTGTGCGAAAAGGTGCTCGTGTCTTTATGATGGGGCGTTGTCTTTTGCAGGTGCATTCCCTCACTGTCCAGTATATCGGCCGCCCACTCCCTTAAACAAAAGGCCGACACCGACTGCACTTCATACTCCATTGGCTCCCTCCATTCGTTTTCTCGCTTTTATTGTAGCCAAACCGCATATACTTTCAAGCGAGCCTTGCGCATTTTATCTGCTTTTTACAATCGAAAGAAGCCCTGTATCTTCAGCTTTGTTGCATATAAAAAGCCGATGCGGGCATCGGCTTACTCACAAACATTTTACAATGCTTTACATATATATTATATATTCCTAACGTTTCAGGCATATTCCTGCATCAACTGATCCACCCACTTGCGGATCTCCGCCACCAGGTTTTTCCCGTTGACCATATCGTGACGTGAAAGAATCAGCTTCTCGCCGATCCCCAGCAGGATGCGCTCCAGCTGTGTTTGCGCCTCCGGGCTGCGGCTTCGTTTCAGCCCGAGCGCCCGGTCCGATCCGATCGTTGCCCGAATGATCTCCACCCCGGCATAGCCGCACGAATCCGAAAAAATCTGCCGGTGCATATGCTCTTTATACGCATCGGACCGCGCCATGGTGTCTGTGACCAGGGCATCATAATTCGTATCGTATTCGATAAAAAAGCGGGTCAGTATGCGTTCGATCGTCTCTTCCATCCAAAAAGTAAATTCCACTTTGTCTTCGGTCGCGGTCATATACGTAATCATCCACGGAATATACAGATTCCCGATCAGCGTTCCGATATCAAAACCCATGGGGCCGTAAAACGCGAATTCCGGGTCAAACACTTTCAGCGTGTCCTGATTGATAAATATGGACCCCGTATGTAAATCGCCGTGCAGCATCGACTGCGCAAAATTCTTGTAGCGATATTTCAAATAGGCCACCTGAAAATGCAATTGCTCGTTTTCAAAAATGCGCTCCCGGATAAAGGCTTCATTCTCCGGGGTATAATGCAAAAGCTCTCCCGGAAAATAGGGCTCGGTAAAAGACAAACGCTCGGTGATCTCGCACATTTCGGGATTAAAAAGCGCCTTAGCTTCCTGTTTTTTCTGGCGCGACGGCACCACAATATCCGTTGTCCTGAACAACGTTTCAAACAGATAGCGCGAAATCTGGGCAGCAAAATTGGGGAAGATCTTGTAATTCAAAAGCGCTTCGGATAAAAGCTCATAATCTTTCAGATCTTCCATAATCAGAATATGGCGGTCCTTGTCGTAATAATAAATCTCGGGCACAAAATTCGGCACAATTTCGCCGATCACCTGCAGCTGCTTATGCTCAATCGCAGAGCGGTGCGTGCTTAACAGCATACTGTCCGAACCGCGCACGGCCTTGTCCGCATGCTTGACCACCACGGAATTTCCCTGCACATCCTCCACCCGGTATACATAATTGATCTGTCCGTCGCCGATCTCGTAACAATACGCATTGTCGGCATCGATAAAGTCGATCACTTCGGAAACGATCGCTACAATTTCCTTATACCGCTCGCTCATTTCTTTCGGTTCTCCCTGTATTTGTTCTTAAGCCAGGTCTGTGCATCATGCGGCAGGGTCTTGGGCTGGGCAATCTGCAGGGCCAGATGGGTCGACTGCGCGGCAATTTCCACATTCATTGCGGTTTCCAATGCTTCAAACGCATCGGCTCCCACCGCCACCACACCGTGATGCGCCAGCAGACAAACATTTTGTTCGCGCAGATGTTCCACCGCGGCCACGCCTAATTCCTCTGTACCGGGCAGCGCAAACTGCGCCACATGAATCCGCCCGCCAAAAGCCATAACAGTCTCTGTCAAAACCGCCGGGATCGACATATTCAAAGCGGCAAACGCCGTAGCATACGGGGAATGTGTATGGGCAATGGCGCGCACATCGGGTATCTGCTCGTAGATTTTCTTATGCAGGCGCCATTCGTTGGAGGGTTCGCGCGTACCTTCTGCGTGCTCGTCGGGATACACGCGCACAATATCTTCGGGCTGCATAATCCGGTAGTCCAGCCTGGTGGGGGTTATATAGATCACCCCGCTGTCTTTATCCTTGATACTGAAGTTCCCGTTTGTACCGGTCACCATATTCCATTCGATAGCGGTTTTTGTCATTTGAAGCAAAGTTTCGCAGAGTTCCATCTCTTTCATGTTACACCCCCTGACATCCTTATCATACCACAAGATGCACAAGGTTTCGATGCACCACGGATATGGTATGATACCGGTATAGACTACAACAAAAAGGAGAACCCTGCAAATATGAAAATCGCTATTGTTGCCGCGCTTGAAGCCGAGCTTTCGCATCTGAAAGAACGGATCGGGCCGTTGGAAGCCGTCCCCTGCCCGGGCGGTGCCTTTCACACGGGACACATCGGTCCGCACGAAGTCGCCCTGGTGCGGCTGAATATCGGGAAAGTCAACGCCGCCTGCAAAACCCAGGCCGTGATCGACCGCTTTCATCCCGCACTCATCATCAACACAGGGATCGCCGGCGCTCTGTCACCGGATGTGCACGTACTGGATACCGTCATCGGCACACAACTCGGCTATCACGACTTCGACCCGGCTTTAATGGGCTCGTTCCCGCCGTATGTGCAAAGCTTTGCTGCAGATGCCCAATGGGTCCATGCCGCAGCACAGGCGGCCGATGCGCAAAAAATTCCCTGGAAAAAAGGGCCTATCACAACCGGCGATCTCTTTGTATCTTCCCATGCCGACAAAGAACGCATCTACGGTTCCACCGGTGCTTTGTGTGTAGAGATGGAAGGCTGCGCCGTTGCACACACCGCCTTCCTGAACGAAATCCCTTTTCTGATTCTGCGCGCCATCTCCGACTCCGCCGACGACGCGGCGGAAACCGACTACGATACCTTCGAACAAAAAGCCGCCGACCGCTCGGCGCAACTGCTGCTCGCTTTGCTGATGCAGGCGGTCTGATTTAAAAAAACGCGGCGACCGAATCGGTCGCCGCTACTCATCAGCAACGCGCTTCCCTTAGTCGCCGATCAGCATTTTCACATCCATAATATCCGCCTGGATCTGCATCAGTTTTTGCCGCATGGCTTCATATTCCACAGGCGTAAGCTCTTTTGCCACTTCCTCCCGGATCGAACGGATCCCGCCCATATCGGCCAGCACCTGCTCGTACTGCATTTCCAGTTCTTTTTTCAGGGTTTCCGGATCGGGCTGACGGATCACAGAATCCTTCGGCACGCGCAGCTCTACGGTTTCAAAGCGGCGCGGAGTCAGCACTTCCATCCCGTCATAGCGTTCGCGCAGTTTGTCGGCCAATGGCATCATCTCATCGGCTTCCCCGTGAACCAAAAACACCTTCTTGGGTTTTCTCTGGAAATGATCCACCCAGTCCAGAAGCATCGGCTGATCCGCATGCCCGGAAAAACCGTCCACATTTTCAATATGCGCCTTCACGGCAATTTCTTCCCCGAAAAGTTTCACCTCATCGGTACCGTCCAGGAGGATCCGGCCCAGCGTGCCCTCCGCCTGGTATCCCACAAATACGACCGCGCTGTTTTCCCGCCACAGATTGTGCTTCAGATGGTGACGCACCCGTCCGGCGGTTGCCATCCCCGAAGCAGAAATAATCACGCGGGGGAAATTATTCTTGTGCAGCATTTTGCTTTCTTCCACATCTTTTGTAAAGTGCAGATTCTGAAACGCAAACGGATTGTCGCCCGAACGAATCAGCGCCTGTGCCTCGTCGTCGTAAAAAATGGAGTTCTGGCAAAAAGCCTCGGTAGCGCGGGTAGCCATGGGGCTGTCCACATACACAGGAATCCGCTGTTCTTCCGGCAGATGCGCGTTTTCATACCATTCGTTCATCTCATAGATCAGCTCCTGCGTCCGCCCTACAGAAAACGCCGGGATCACAACCGTGCCGTTTTTATGCGCGGTTTCTGTAATAATCTGCATCAGACGGGTAAAGGCCTCGGTTTGCGACTCGTGCACCGTATTGCCGTAGGTGCTTTCCATCAGCAGATAATCAGCCGATTCAATATACGACGGGTCGCGGATAATCGGCTTGTCGGGCATGCCCAGATCGCCCGAAAAGACGAGTTTCATCGTCCCTTCGGATTCGGTGATCCAAAGCTCCACAATCGCGGAGCCCAGTATATGGCCGGCGTCCTGAAAGCGCAGACGCACCGTTTCGTGCGGATACACCTGCGTATTGTAAAACTGCGGGACAAAATGCCTCAGGGCCCGCTCGGCATCCGGCGTGGTATACAGGGGTTCGATCGTCGGTTTCCCCGAACGCTTGCGCCTCTTGTTCTCCCACTCTACATCCTGCTCCTGGATCTTGGCGCTGTCCAAAAGCATAATCTCCGACAGATCGGCTGTCGGCTTGGTCGTATAAATCGGCCCGGTATACCCCTGCTTCACCAGAAGCGGCAAGCGCCCGCTGTGGTCAATATGCGCATGCGACAGGATCACAAAGTCGATCTCTGCGGGATTAAACGTCGTCTCTTCCAGATTAAGCGCCTCTTCTTCCTTCCCGCCCTGATACAGGCCGTAATCCAAAAGAAATGTGCAGTGTTCGGTTTCCACCAGATAGCTGGATCCGGTTACCATCCCGGTCCCGCCCATAAATGTAATTTTCATATAGGCCTCCATTCCGTTACGCTATATATATCCCAAAGAAAGCCAAAAGCATCGGCCACAAAAAAAGACCGGCAGGAAAACTGCCGGTCCTAAGCTGTAAAAAAAGTCTTTTCAATCAAAAGCCGCTGCTTAATGCGAGATAATGTCCGTCCAGATACGGTCGTATACTTCCAGAATATCGGAAGGATCATTAAACACTTCCAGCTGCATCGCCTCCAGATTCTCCGGATACGCCACATGCGAATTGCGCATCTCTTCCGGCAAAAGCGCCACCCCTTCGGGAATCGGGATCGAATACCCGATATACTCCGCGTTTTTGGCGGCAATATCCGGACGGGTCATAAAATTGATAAACGCGTGCGCATTGTCCACATTCTTCGCGTCTTTTGTAATCACCATGCCGTCGATCCACAGATTGCTGCCTTCTTCCGGCACCACATACTCCAGATTCTCGTTCCCCGACAAAGCCACATAGGCATCGCCCGAATACATGACGGCCAGATCGCTCTCCGACTGCACCATCATGTCTTTGGTTTCGTCCAGACGATACGCGTACACGAGCGGTTTTTGCTCAATCAGCGTATTTTTTGCTTCTTCCAGCTGCGCTTCATCGCGCGCATTCATGGAATAGCCCAGGCGCACCAGGGCAATCCCCAGCGTGTCGCGCACACTGTCCATCATGACAATGCGGCCTTCATACTGCGGATCCCAGAGCACATCCCAGCTGGTGGGCGCCGGCGACACCTTCGTCTTGTCGTAGACAATACCGAGCGTGCCCCACATATACGGCACGGAATACGTCCCGTCGGCATCAAAACTCATATCGCTGAAAAACTCCGTATTCACCTTTTCCCGGTTCGGGATCTTGGACGCATCCAAAGGCTGCACCATATCTTCTTTAATCATGCGGTCAATCATATAATCCGACGGAATCACCACATCAAACTGCGAACTGTCGTTTTTCATTTTGACATACATGTCCTCATTGGTCACAAAGGTGTCATACACCACAGTGATTCCTGTTTCGTCCTCAAACTGCCGGAGCACCTCCGTATCAATGTATTCGCCCCAGTTGTACACATTCACCACATTGTCGTTGCCGCCGCAGGCGGTCAAAAGCAGGGTGAGCAGGACAAAAAGCAGCCAGCGTTTTTTCATTTCTTATACCTCCTCTTTCGTCTTTCGGTTTATCACAAGCAAAAGTGCAATCATCACAATAAATATCAAAGTCGACAGCGCGTTGATCACGGGATTGATCCCCCGCCGGGCCATCGAAAAAATCATCGTACTCAGATTGGCAACGCCGTGACCGGTGGTAAAAAAGCTGATCACAAAATCGTCAATCGACAAGGTAAAGGCCAAAAGCGCGCCCGTTACAATCCCGGGGCTGATCTCGGGCAGCACGACCTTTCTGAGTGCTGTGCCGGGTTCTGCACCCAGATCCAGCGCCGCTTCATACAGATTGGGGTCCATCTGCCCCAGCTTCGGCAGGACCGACAAAACCACATAGGGCACGGTAAAAGAGATATGGCCCATTAAAAGCGTCCCGAAGCCGAAGTTCAGCCCCATAAAGCCGAACAGAAGCATCAAAGAAACCGCCGTCACTATATCCGGGTTCAAAACCGGCAGATAGTTCAGATTCAAGATCACAGACTTACCGCGCCGGCCCAGGGAATGAATCCCGAAAGATGCCAGCGTTCCCACCACCGTACTGATGACCGTGGCCAAAACGGCGACCAGCACCGTATGATACAGGGCGCGCAGAACCTCCCGGTCGCGAAACAGCGCCTGATACCAGCCTAAGGTAAAGCCGTCCCACGACCCGCGCAGGCGCGACGCATTGAACGAATACACGATGAGCACGAGAATCGGCGCGTATAAAAAGGCAAGGACGCAAAATACAAAAAGTCGTTTCAACCATTTGTTCAAAACAGGCCACCCCCTTCGCGCGAGCCTTCCACGCGGCCGGTAACAAGCATCGCCAGAATCATCATCGCCATCAGTATGGTCGACATCGCCGAACCGAAATGCCAATCGCCGGTGACCTTAAACTGCTGTTCTATCACATTTCCGATCAGATTCACCTTATTGCCGCCCAATAGCAAAGAGATTTCAAACGTGGAAATCGCCGGGATAAAAACCATCATAATGCCGGATATTACACCGGGCAGGCTCAAGGGAAATATGACCTTGCGAAACACGGTCTTGCTGTCGGCGCCCAGATCGCGGGCCGCTTCCAGTACCGACTTGTCCATCTTTTCCAGTACCGAATAAATCGGCAGCACCATAAAGGGAAGAAAATTGTACACCATGCCCAAAAGCACCGCGGTTTCGGTAAACATAATATCCGTTTGCCCCAGCCCCAAAAAGCCGAGCAGCTGATTCAGCAAACCGTTGCGGGAAAGAATCGTCATCCAGGCATAGGTACGCAATAAAAAGTTCATCCACATGGGAATCACCATCAGCAACAACAGCGTCGACTTGGCCCGTAAGGGCGAATTCGCAATAATCCACGCGATCGGATAACCGATCAAAAGGCACAACACGGTAGACAAAAGCGCAATCCGGATCGAACTCCACAATATGCCCAAATACTGCGATGTCAGAAAGCGGTCAAAATTCGTCAGGCTCAGCTGCCCGCCGCTCGTTGTAAACGCAAAGTACAAAACCAATAGCAAGGGCACAATGATAAAGATCGCCAGATACAGATAATAAGGATAAGCCGTGCGTTTAGGATACATGGGTCTTCCTCATAATATGAATGTATTCGGGAATGATCGAAAGCCCGACGGTGTCGCCTTCCTTTCGTTCCACAATCGAATGGATCATATAGGTAAAGTCGCCGGTGTCCACCATCATCTCATAATGAACGCCCTTAAACACAACCGAGCTCACCCGGCCTTTCAGCATGCCGTGCTCGGGGGCGGAAATCTCGATATCTTCGGGTCGCACCACCACATCTACCGCTTCGTTTTTGGCAAAGCCATTGTCTACGCATACAAATTCCCGCCCGGAAAATACCACGCGAAAATCGTCCGGCATCACCCCGTCGATAATATTGCTCTCGCCGATAAAGTCGGCCACAAAGGCGTTCTCGGGTTCGTTGTAAATATCGATCGGCGTACCGATCTGCTGAATGCGGCCCTCGTTCATTACGACCACCGTATCCGACATCGTCAGCGCCTCTTCCTGTTCGTGCGTCACGTATACGAAGGTGATACCCACGCTTTCCTGTATGCGCTTCAGCTCCCGCTGCATGCCCTGGCGCAGTTTTAAATCCAAAGCGCCCAGCGGTTCGTCCAGAAGCAGCACGTCCGGTTCGTTCACCAGCGCCCGGGCAATCGCAATCCGCTGCTGCTGCCCGCCCGACAGCGAATCCGTGCGGCGGTTTTCAAACCCTTTCAGATTCACCAGCCGCAGCATTTCATGTACGCGCTCTTTGATCTCGTTTTCCGGCCGTTTTTTGATGCGCAGACCGAAGGCGATATTTTCAAACACATTCATATGGGTAAACAGCGCATACTTCTGAAACACCGTATTCACGCTGCGTTTGTGCGCAGGCACCCGGCTCACATCCTCCCCGTGCAGAAGGATCTTGCCGTCTGTCGGCGTCTCAAACCCTGCAATCAGACGCAGCGTCGTTGTTTTTCCGCAGCCCGACGGCCCCAAAAGCGTCAGAAACTCCTTGTCCTTGATCGCCAGATTCATACGCTGCAGCACCTCGGTGTCCCCGAAACGCTTATACACATCCATCAATTCAATCGAATGATCCATGGCCACCTCCTAGAATACCGGCGGCGTACTGACCCACAGCACTTCCGCCGTCCGTTTTCCTTTGTTCTGTATATAATGCACACTGCCTCCGTCGATATAAAACGTCTGGCCGCGTTTGATCGGATGCGCTTCCTCGCCCACATGCAAAATCACCGCACCCGAGAGCACATAGCCGAATTCCTCGCCCTCGTGCGGGCCGACCCGCCGACTCTCTGCGCCTTGCGGCAAGGTCAGCAGTATGGGTTCCATCGCGTTTTTCTGCGCATTGGGAATCACCCAGTTTAACGTAAAACCCAGCTCGTCGTTTACGGTTTCAAAAAACTCATTCTCCGTAAATACGATCTGCTCTTTGGGTTCGTCCGTAAAAAACTCCTTCAGATTCGTCCCCAGCGCCTCCAAAATATCCACCAGCGTCTGGATCGAAGGCGAAGCCAGATCCCGCTCCACCTGCGAAATAAAGCCCTTTGTCAGCTCACTTCGCTCTGCCAGCTCCTCCTGCGTCAGATTATTGCGCACCCGCAGCAATTTGATTTTTTCCCCTATTTTCAAATAAATCATCCTTAATTAAACAAATAGTTTACAAAAACTAAACACAGAATATTATAGCATTCCGAATCCAGAATGCAAGAGCCGGGCCCGGACAAAAACCCGTGCGGCATATAAGGTTGCGCAATGCTTTGCGTCGCTTCATCTGTTATAATGCATCTATACCTAAAGGAAGGATGGAAATTATGCGAGTAGACCTGATCATACCCTGCTACAACGAAGAAGAAGCGCTGCCGTTTCTGTATGATGCGCTGCAAGAACTGGCGCAAAATGAACCGGCGCATTCGATGCGCTTTCTTTTTGTCGACGACGGCAGTTCCGACCGCACCCTGTTTCTTCTGCGCGAACTGGCCGAAAAAGACGAACGGGTCCGCTATCTTTCCTTTTCCCGCAACTTCGGCAAAGAAGCCGCTATGCTGGCGGGGCTGCGTGCCGCCGACGCCGACGCCACAGGCATACTGGACGCCGACATGCAGCATCCGCCGGCGCTCGTATCCACAATGCTCCGGGCGCTGGAACAAGGCGCCGACATTGCCGCTGCAAGGCGCACCCTGCGAAAAAGCCAGCCCTCTTTGTACCGGCTGGGGGCAGAACTGTTCTACAAGCTCTCCAATCGCTTTTCGGATGTACATATGCCCGAAGGCGCGCAGGACTTTCGCCTCATGCGAAAAAAAGTCGTCGACGCGATTTTGGCCATGCCCGAATACCACCGTTTTTCCAAAGGCATATTCAGCTGGGTCGGTTTTGACACCGTCTGGATCGAACACACCGACACCGAACGCGTCGCCGGTAAAACCAAATGGAACTTTTTCAGCTCGTTTCAGTACGCGATCGACGGCATGCTGTCGTTTTCCACCAAGCCCTTGTCGATGATGGTCCTCGTCGGGCTGATCATCTCACTTATCGGCTTTTTATACGCGCTCTATGTCGTCATCACGACCCTGTCGGGCGTAGAAAGCGCACCGGGCTTTCCCACGCTGGTCTCTTTGATCCTGTTTTTCTCGGGCATTACGATCCTCTCCATCGGGCTGATGGGGCTGTATGTTGCGCGAATCTATCTGGAAGTCAAAGCGCGGCCGCACTATCTCATTGCAGAAACCAATCTGCAGGAAACGCATCATGGATAAACTGCTGCGGCGGCTGGATACGCCGTTTATGCGCTTTTTGCTCGTCGGCGGCGTGAATACGGCCCTGGGATATCTTGTGACGCTCCTTTTGCATTATGGACTGCATCTGAATGTGCAGCTGGCGCAGGTGCTGAACTTCGTCATCTGCTTTCCCATCGCCTACACCCTGCAGTCCCTGTTTGCCTTTGGGGTGCCCTGGAGCTGGAAGCGCCTGCTTTTGTATCCCCTGTCCAATATCCCCAGCCTGCTCATCCAGCTGCTCGTGACAACCGTCGCCGTCGAATGGCTCGGTCTGCCCGCCTACGCCGCCTATCTTTTGTCCTATATCATCGCCATCCCCGTGATGTTTGTTGTGGTACGGTATCTGGTCGGCGCAAAGAAAAACAAAACCGACTGAGAAAGACTTTTCACATTGACTATATAAGGAGTTTTCATGCGCATAGAAAAAATACAAAAAACGGATTCCTACAGCAGATTCCTGCTCTTGCTGGTGTTTTTTGGCTTTCTTTTATGGATCAGCTATCAATTCGTCCCCACCGGCGACGACTGGAACCGCATTGTGTTCTCCAATCGCACGCCCGAAGGCTTTCTGAAACTCATTTCCGACCATTACCGGACACTGAACGGCCGCGTCGTCGGCAACTTTTTGTCCTATTGGCTGATTGACCCGTGGGCGCGCGCGCTGGCCAAAGTATTTGCTATTTTGCTCCTGACCATCCTGCTGGCCGATCTGTCGCGGATCAAAGGCCCGCTGGCGTTTTTTACAGCCTTCTTTTTTGTCATGACCGTACCCCGCCTTATTTTTGTGCAGGTGTATCCCTGGACGGCCGGCTTTTACAACTATGTGCCGCCGATGATCGGGGTTTTGTGGCTATTTGCCGATATACAGCCCTTGTTTGCCGCACAGCCGCTTACCGGCGGCAAAAGAAAAACCGCGGCCTGGTTTGTCGCGGGTATCGTTCTGTGCCTCTTTGTTGAGCATATTACGCTCTTTCTTTTGTTTTTATCGGCCGGGCTGATCGTTTATCAGTTGATTGCATACAAAAAAGCCGCTCCGTTTACCATCGGCCTGCTTTTGGGGGTTATCATCGGGACCACAATTATGTTTGCCTCGCCCATCTACCGGGAAATCCTCTTTGCGGGCGATTCCTACCGCACCGTACCCGAATCTGCCTCGCATTTTATCGACATCCTCGTGCAAAACTACCGCTCGTTCTCCCGCTATATTCTGCTGGAGTCGCCTGTGTTTTTGCTGCTCGTATGCGCCCTGTGCGCCTATACGCTGATCCGCCTGCACACAGGCCTCATGAGAAAACCGGTCACCGTGTGGTTTCTCATCCTGCCGGTCTACGCCGGGCTGACGCGCCTGCTGTTTTCCTCTACGTTCAACTTCACACCCGATGTCATGCGGGCGGCGGGGTATCTGCCCCTTTGGGTCGACGCCGGTGTTCATCTGATCACCTTTGCCGCAATTCTGTATACCGGCAGTGCCATTCGCCATCTTCCCACAAAACGGCAATACCGCTTTGTGCTTTTGTGCATCCCGGTGCTGGTGGCCCCGCTGTTTGTCGTGCGGCCGGTTCTCGCAAGAAACTACTATGCGAGCTATCTCTTCCTTGCCATAGCCATGCTGCTTCTTATCAAACAGCTGCTGCGCACCAAAAAACTTGCGCTGCACAAAATGGCGGTTCTCCTGCCCGTTTTGTGCGCGGGCATCGTACTCTTTTACGGCGTCGTATACACCCTGAACCAAAACACCTTCCGCCACCGGATCCGCGTCATCGAATCCGCCATGGAACGCCACGAAGACCCGATCATCATCCCGGACTTCCCCGTGCCCTACTTTGTATTCGGCCCCGGCGACAGCTCCCTCGGCCACGCCTTCTACTACGAAAAAGCCAACGACATCGAATTCATCCTCCAAAGCGAATACCAATAAACGGGGTCAGGCTTCACTTATTCACTTGCTTGTGAAATAAATAATTTCCAAGTGAATAAGTGAAGCCTGACCCCGTTCTTTTTTCTATAGTGCGCCGATGATGCGGTATTTGTGGAAACGCAGGGACTGGCGGGTTGCCGGGTCCAGCATGTCCAGCTCTTTTAGGTCGCGCACGAGGATATGACGGATTTTTTCCGCCACCTCTTCGGGGGCTGTGTCGGCGCCGGCCTGCGGTTCGTCGATAATCCCGTCGACAATGCCGCCCTCGTATAAATCAAAACTCGTCAGTTTCATAATGGCGGACGCTTCTGTGCTTTTGGTATTGTCCTTCCAAAGGATCGACGCAAAGCCTTCCGGCGAAATAATCGAGTAAATGCTGTTTTCCAGCATATACACCCGGTCGGCCACGCCCAGGGCCAGCGCCCCGCCGCTGCCACCCTCGCCGATCACAAACGAAAGCACCGGCACTGTCAGCATAAAACCCTTGCGGATACAGCGGGCAATCGCCTCGGCCTGCCCCTGCTCTTCCGCGCGGATCCCGCAATGCGCGCCCGGCGTGTCGATAAACAACAGAATCGGCCGCCGAAACTTCTCCGCCTGCTCCATCAGCCGCATCACTTTCCGATACCCCGACGGCTGCGGCATACCGAAATTGCGGTGTATATTCTCCTGCGTATCGCGCCCTTTCTGATGCCCGATCACCGTCACCGGCCGCCCGTGAAACAGGCCGATCCCGCCGATGATTGCCGGGTCATCCTGCCCGGTACGATCGCCTTTCAGCTCGACAAATTCCTCCAGAAGCGCATCGATATAATACGCCGTTGTGGGCCGTTCCACCCGCCGGGCCATCTTCACCCGTTCTATCGGCGTGCGATTGTCCTTCTGGCGCAGCAAAAGCGCCTGCAACTGCGACTCGATCTCTTTCAGCTCGCCCAGTACATCGGTATCTTCCGCGCCCGTCTGGGCCTGCAGGGCTTCGATGCTTTTTAATGTCTGGCGCAGCATCTCTTCCATATTGCCCGCTCCTGCTTTATTGTCCATCGGCGCCTCTTTTGTGCAGCCGCAACAGCCGGCCCAAAAGCGGCCGCAATCCTGCACGCTGCACCGTCCGGTCACAAAAACCGTGCGCTTCAATAAACTCCGCTTCCTGGAAGCCTTCGGGCAGATCCTCCTTGATCGTCTGCCGGATCACCCGCGGGCCGGCAAAACCGATCCGCGCGCCGCATTCTGCCAGCGTAATATCGCCCAGCATCCCAAAGCTCGCCGTCACCCCGCCGTAGGTCGGGTCGGTCAATACCACAATGGATAAAAGCCCCGCCCGGTGATGCACTTCCATCGCGGCAGAGGTTTTTGCCATCTGCATCAGCGAGAAAATGCCCTCCTGCATACGCGCCCCGCCGGATGCCGTAAACAGCACGATCGGGCGCTTCCGGACGGCCGCTTCTTCGATCGCGCGGGTGATCTTCTCTCCCACAACCGTGCCCATCGTACCCAGCAAAAAGCCGTTGTCCATCACGCCGATCACGACTTCCTCCCCGTCGATCCGCGCCAGACCGGTCGTAACCGCTTCACGCGAGCCCGATGTTTCTGTAGCTTTTTGTATCATCGCATGATACGCGGGAAACTGCAGCGGGTCGCCCGTTGTCAAATGCGCATCCCATTCGGTGAAACTGCCTTCGTCGACCGTGATGGCGATCCGCTCCCGGGGCGACAAATGCGTATGATAGCCGCAGACCGGGCACACGCCCAGATTCTCCTGCAGCTGTCTTGCAGAAACATAATGCTTGCCCGCCTTGCACATCACCAAACCGCCGTCTGACAGCGTTCCGTCCGTGAGCAGCGTGCGTTTTACCTGCCCCGACACCTGTTTGATTTTTTTGTCGTCTCCTTTGACCAGGCGCATTTTTTCCAGCGCCTCCCGGTTTAAATCCTTCAGCATATTACGCCTCCTCCGCTAAAAAATCCCGGAGAGAACCCGTGTGATAGCTTCCGTCCAGAAAAGATTCATTCATCAGCATCTCGTAATTCAGATCCACCGTTGTTTCCACACCCAAAACCAGAAGCTCGCCCAGCGCCCACCGCATTTTCCGGATGGCGGTTTCCCGGTCCTTGCCGTGGGTTATGATCTTGGCAATCATAGAATCATAAAACGGCGGAATCGTGTATCCCTGATACACAAATGTGTCCACGCGAATCCCGTGACCGCCCGGCAGAATCAACGCATCCAAAGACCCGGGCTGCGGCGCAAAATTCCTTTTCGGGTCTTCCGCATTGATCCGGCATTCCATTGCCGCGCCCCGCAACACAATCTCTTCCTGTTTGTGCGTCAAAGGCTCGCCCATCGCAATGCGAATCATCTCCTCAATCAGGTCGATCCCCGTAACCATCTCCGTCACGGGATGCTCCACCTGAATGCGCGTGTTCATTTCAATAAAATAATAATTTTGGTCGGCATCCAGCACAAACTCCACCGTACCGGCGTTTTCGTAGCCGATATGGCGCACCGCGTTTACCGCATCTTCCCCCATACGCCGGCGCAGATCCTCGTCGATCCCGGGGCTTGGCGTCTCCTCGATCACCTTCTGGTGATTCCTTTGCATCGAACAGTCCCTTTCCCCCAGATGAATCACATGACCGTATTTGTCGGCCAATATCTGCACCTCAATATGCTTGGGATTGATAATCTGCTTTTCCAGATACATTTCATCCGACTGAAACGCGCGCTTGCTTTCCTCCTGCGCCACCGTAAAAAGCCGGGCAAATGCCTGTTCATCCGGCGCAATGCGCAGGCCCTTGCCCCCGCCGCCGGCACTCGCCTTGATCATCAACGGAAAGCCGATCTCTTTGGCCAGCTGCTGTGCCTCCAAAAGATCCGTCACCGCACCGTCCGAACCCGGCACCACCGGCACACCCGCCGCAATCATGGAACGCTTGGCCTGCGCCTTGTCGCCCATCGCGCGGATATGCGCCGCCCGCGGCCCGATAAAAACCAGCCCTTCCGCTTCGCAGGCGTCCACAAAATCGGCGTTCTCCGCCAGAAAGCCGTACCCCGGATGCACCGCGTCGCAACCGGTTCCCTTGGCCGCGGCAATAATATTCTGCACGGAAAGATAGCTCTCGGAAGCCGGCCCCGGCCCCACGCACACGGCATAATCCGCCGCCTGCACATGCAGAGACATCTCATCCGCCTCTGAATACACCGCCACCGTTTCTATGCCCATTTCCTGACACGTGCGCATAATCCGCAGGGCAATCTCCCCGCGGTTTGCCACAAGGACGCGAGAAAACTTCATCCTACTTCGCCCTTATCCTGAAGAGATTCTGGCCGTACTCCACCATTTGGCCATTCTCGCCCAGCACCTCTTCAATCACACCGTCAATCTCGGCGGTAATCTCATTCATCATCTTCATTGCCTCAATAATACAAAGCGTCTGCCCCTTTTGCACCGCATCGCCCACCTGCACAAACGGCGGCCGCCCCGGCCCTGCCTGCAGATAAAACACCCCCACCAAAGGCGCGGTCACATAGCGGGCATCCTCCGCCGGTGCCTGGGTTTGCACGGGTTCCGGCTCCGGCACAACGGGAGCCGCCGAATTCGGCACCGGGGGCACAGACACAGCGTGTCCGGACGCGCCCTTACGCAGCTCCAGCCGCCCGTCCGCGTCCTCCCATACCAATACATCCATCGACAGCGAATCAAACCGCTGCATCAACTCCAGCACTTCTTTATATTGCATATACTCACCCCTCTATTCTGACATCTCAGCATCTCATTATACAACATATAACAACGGATAGGGCAGACACCCCGCGGACGTTTGGTGCGGGGCCGATATGGAATCGGCCACTACGATCGCCGCTACAATATCAATAACCTTCCGCTTAACACGCGGGGCACGCCGCGTATATCGCACCGAGCACAAGCAAGGCGCGTAAAGCGCCGCGCGTGCGAAGTATTTCGTACGAGCGTAGCGAGTATTTCACCGGCCGGAGGCCGATTTCATTGCGCCGAAGGCGCTCAA
>JAAYQA010000091.1 GCA_012519495.1 Tissierellia bacterium
ACACTTTGCTGACCGGTGAGGGTTTGGTGTTTTCGCGGTTCAGTTTGACATTTTCCACAACGGTAAATCCGGGAATCAGCATAAACTCCTGATGCACCATCCCGATGCCCCGGTCCATTGCTTCCAATGGACTTTTGGGATCATAGGCTGCGCCGTCGATCATCATCTCCCCGTCATAACCGCCGGTAGAGGTAATCACCGGCATACCGAACAGTACATTCATCAAGGTGGATTTGCCTGCGCCGTTTTCTCCAACCAGACCGTGGACTTCACCCGGTTCGAGTGTCAGCTTCACATCCTGCAGGACCTGATTGCCATAATAGCTTTTTCCTACATTTTTCAGTTCTACTAAACTCATCCCATCTCCTCGCTTCACTTTTGTGACAAAAAAGAAGGGACCTGCTGCAGGTCCCTTTCTTCGTCAATTCTTAGAAAATTTGCGAACTGATCGTGAAGATCAGGAAGTTTTCAAAGTTTTCATAGATATCAAAATTCGCTTCCGCGCCGCTTTCTGCTGCGATGCTTTGGAAAATTTCGATCATCTTGTCATAATCGTTGCGGGCTACATTTCCTTGCGCATATTGGCTTGCGTATTCGGTAGCTGCTTCAATGATGGTCGGGTTGGCCGGAATCAACCAGGTTCCGAAACGGCCCGTACCGCCTTTTTCCGCTACTTTTGCTTTGATCTGTTCGGAGATATAGGCAACATCGCCGGCTTTGTCTTCCGGAATTTCAATGCCTAAAGCACCCGGATACGCATGATACGGAGACGGGCAGCACTGTTCCGGATAAATCGCGCCCTCTTCCAGCGATTGTTTGATCAACGGTTCCTGCATACCGCAGTTTGTGCTGAAGAATGCCGTGTTTTTGCCATAGTTGGCAACCTGACGTGGCACGTCTTCCAAAATGAACTGCTGTGCACCCGGGATCCCGGCGTCGCCGGTTGGGTCCGGAGCGTCCACTTCGTAGAAGGCCAAACCGATTTCTTCGGCTTTTTCTTTCAGATTGTCTCTGCGAGCGGCCAGCATTTGCATTTGCATATGACGCGGGAAGGAATAGTGCACAAAGGTGTCTGCGCCCATTTCTTTCGCGAGTTCCATAATGCTGTAACCACGGGCCAGCTGGTCAACGTCCATGCAGATATCTGCGCGTTTTGCCACGGCGTCGGGGTCTTCATGCGGAGAGCCTAAGATAAAGAGAATGTCATCTCTGGTTTCCCGTACTTTGTCGATCGCTGCGGCGGTACCCGGTACGGCCTGGGTAATAACAATCGCCTTCATAGCGGGATCCGATGCCAAAGAAGCCACCTGGGAAATGGTTGTTTCGGTTTCCTGGGCAAACTTATCCGGGTATGTAACATGGGTAACCACGTCGGCTCCGTATTTTTCGACCATATTCTGGCCGGCTCGGTACTCTTCTTCCCCCTGCGAAACCGTTCCGGTCATAATCCCGATTTTGTATGCAGCGCCGTCGCCTTCTGCGTTGCCTTCGGTTGCAGCAGCGTCATCACCGGTTGCAGCGGCTTCGGTTCCTGTATCGTTAGCTGCGTCATTTGCGCATGCGGCGAAAATCGGCAGTACCAACAGGATGACCAGGAGTAGTGCAATCGTCTTTTTCATGTGTTTGTTCCCCTTTCAAATTTTTCTCTATATTTATAGAGATAGGTAGGGTTTTCCTCCTAACCTTGTAGTTCATTATACAGAATATTTATTGCATATGTCAACTTTTCACCCGGCGCGCTGCATCGTCTCCATCTCCATCTCCAAATTGAGACGGCGCCGGTAATAGGTCACCACATTGGCCAAACCGGCCACAATAAGAAACGTGCCGCCGTATACCGGATTCACAAAAGCAATCGGAATGCCCAAAAAGGGCAACAGGGCACGCACCGTA
>JAAYQA010000017.1 GCA_012519495.1 Tissierellia bacterium
ATTTCTTTGAGCATGGTTCCCGTAAAGATGGGAATTCCCTGTTCGCCCAAATGATTTTCGACAAATTTGGCCATTTCCGGATCAAAGCCCGGCAAAACTTGCGGTGCCATGTCGATCACGACGGTGCGGATACCCAGTTTGTTGATGTTCTCCGCGGCTTCCAAACCGATAAAGCCGCCGCCTACAACCAATGCCCGTTTAATATTCCCTTCCTGCAGGGCGCTATGTAAGGCATAGGTGTCTTCCGGGGTACGCAGGAAGTGCACGCCCTCCAGGTCGATACCCGGTATGGGGGGTCGAATGGAATCCGCTCCCGTGGCGATGATAAGTTTGTCGTAGTTTACTTGACTTTCGTTTCCATCCGCGTCTTTTATGATGACAAGCTTTTCATCGGGGATAACTTTTGTGGCCTCGGTTTCCGTTAAGACTTTCGCGCCGGTGAGTCCTTGGAAGGATTCCGGTGTGTTGACGATTAAGTCTTCCGGTTTTTCGATGACGCCACTCAGATAGTAGGGTAAACCGCAGCCTGCATAGGATATGTACTTTCCTTTGGTCACGATCAGGATTTCGGCCGTGGGATCTTCCCGGCTGATCTTAGCTGCTGCCTTGGTACCTGCGGCAACACCACCGATTATGACAATTTTCATGGTTCCTCCTTTAGTATTTTTTTATCAATCCTCTTATATTGTATCGTAAGACCCTATAATGCACAATCGCATTGTGTTATACTGGTTATAACCTTACGTTATAGAGGAGGAACTATGAATCTGGATCATTTGGCAGTATTTGTAGAGGTGGTCCGCAGCGGTACCATGAGTAGCGCGGCGGAAGTCCTGTTTCTTTCGCAACCGGCCGTTTCCAAAACCATCGCACGTCTGGAGCAACAGTTTGATACCACGCTGTTCGACCGCATCGGTACGCGGCTGATTATCACCGACAGCGGTCGCAAGCTGTATCGGTATGCGCTGCAGATGCTCGATCAGGAAGCGCAGATGATATGTTCTATGCAGGGGCAGAAGCAAACGCTTCGTATCGGCGGAACATTGACTGTAGGAAGCACTTTGTTAACAGATATTATAAAAACGTTTCAAGACGAGTATCCCAATTTGGGTTTTAAAGCAAAAATCACCAATACGCGGGAGATCGAAGAACTGCTGTTGCAGTCCAGTCTCGACATCGCCCTGGTGGAAGGGGTGGTTAAGAGTCCGCATCTGGTTTTTCATCCTGTGATTGAAGACCGTCTGGTTTTGGCTTGCACGCAGTCGCATCCGTTGGCCGGCCGCGCCAGTGTCTTTTTGGATGAACTCTCGGACTATTCTTTTCATCAGCGCGAGATGGGGTCCGGGACGCGGGCGCTGTTTGAGAGCTTTATGATGCGGCGCGGCTACGACATCCATGCCGTGTATGAAAGCACCTGTCCTTTATCCATCCGCAATTCCATGGAGGACTTTGATCTTTTGAGTGTTTTATCGTTCCGTCTGGTGGAAGACGGCATCCGCTCGGGGAAATACTATGCCTTTGCCCCCGAAAACGAAGACTGGAAGCGCAGCTTCAGCATTGTGTATCATCGGGATAAGCTTTTGACCCCGCTTTTGAAAACCTTCATCCGGCATATTGAGCGCTATAAGGATGATCCGTTTCCCGAAGAGCTGATCCGGGGTAAAATCCTGATTTCTTAAAAAAATGCCCCGCAGGCAAATCCTGCGGGGTTTTCTTATGCTTCCCATTCCATAATCTGTGCGACAATACCATCGGCCGAATGTTCCCTTGCCGTGTGGAAACTTTGTTTTGTATGCTGTTGTAATTCCCGGGCCGTCTGTTCGCCGATGCAAATGATACGGGCCGATGCCGGCAGGGTTTGCCGGTGAAAGAAGGATTGTACGCCCTGGGCACTGGCGAATACCAGATAGTCCGCATCCGACAGATCGGTGTCTGCAGGCTCTTTCCACTGCGTGTCGTAGATCTTTCGGTCCTCATAGGGGCAACCGGCCTGATCGAGTGCTTCTGTGAGTTTGTCGGATCCTTTTTCGGCGCGGAGGATCAGTAGGCGTGCGTCTGTACCCGCCTCTTGCGCGAGTTCTTTGCCGAATGTGTCCGCCGTGTAGCGTGTAGGGACAAAATCTGCCCCAAACTGCTGTGCTTCCAGCCGTTCGCGCGTACCGCTGCCGATACAGGCAAATTTACAATGCCCCAGTCCCCGCAGATCGAAACGGCGTTTTTTCAGTTCGGAGAAAAACAGCGCGATCCCGTTGGAACTGGTAAAAACGATCCAGTTATACGGTCGGAGGTCTTCCGGGATCCGTTCGGGGTATTCGATCAGCTCCAACAGCACCTGTTTTTGTACGCCGGCCCCTTTTTCCTGCAGTTTGTTTTGCAGGCGATCCACAAAAGACGATGTACCCGTTACGACAATCTGCCGACCGGACAAGGGTTTTTTTCTTTTGTCCGTCATCGAAAAACCCGCCACATCGCCCACGACCAAAATGCCGGGTGTGGGGGCCTTTTGTCTGATGGCTTCTTCGGCGATGGTTTGCAGCGTCCCGTTGATCCGTACGGCATCTTTGGAAAAACCGCGGCACACAACCGCTGCCGGGGTGTCTTTGTCTTTTCCGTTTTCTATCAGCGATCGGGTAATGGTTTCCAGCGAATGGATCCCCATTAAAAAGAGCAGGGTGCCTTTTAGTTTTGCCAAAGCCGCATAATCTTCTGTACGGGTACCCGCAGTGTGGCCGGTGATCACCGTGAAGGACTGCGCCACTTCCCTGTGCGTAACAGGTATTCCTAAACTGGCGGGTACGGCAATCGCCGAACTGATCCCCGGGATAACCGAGCAGGTGATACCCTCTTTTTCCAGAGCCAGATATTCTTCCCCGCCGCGCCCGAAAACAAAGCTGTCGCCGCCTTTTAAGCGTACGACTTCGTTTCCTTCTTTGGCTTCTGTCACTAAAATCGCATTGATCTCTTCCTGGGTGGAGGAGTGCTTTTTAAAGCGCTTCCCCACATAAATCTGCTTGCACGCCGGCTGCGTCAGCTGCAGCAGATCTTTGTCGATCAAATCGTCATAGACGACTACATCCGCCTGTTGGATGGCTTTAACGCCCAGGCGGGTGATTAAACCGGGCCCGGGGCCCGCCCCCACCAATGTCACATGTCCTGTCATGCTTTCTCCTCTAATAACTCCTGCGCGATCTCGCGGCATGCCTCATCCAATTCTTCGTACGAAACGGTTCGCGCTACGCGCTTTTCATCCAATTTGGCAAGAAGTTCCACCGACTTCTCCCCCGGGATCGCATGCACGCCGACAGCCTGACTGCAATTGGCTTCCAAGAGGCAAAACAGCTTTCGTTCGATCGAAAACCGCTGCCAGGTGGCTGCATGATTGATACGTGATAGTGCTGCCCGGATGGATTCATCTTCTTTTTTGCATTCGATGGCAATAATTCCCTGGCAACCGGCCGGAATCATTTCCTGCACGCAAAAAATCCGCGTTGTATAGGCATCCAGCGGTATGGCCAGGCGGTCGAGTCCCGCTTTGGCCAGGATCACCGCGTCGCATTCTGTCTGTAATTTGGACAGACGTGTGGGTACATTGCCACGGATGCTGACACAGTTTGCCTCGGGGTCGATCTTTTTGTATTCGCTGATCCGCCGGGCACTGCCGGTGCCGATCACGCGTAAGGCATTTTGTTTTTCCGGCCGGCTGATCAGACAGTCCCGCGGGTCGGCTGCTTGCAAAACGGCGGCAATCATGAGTCCCTCCTGCAAAGAAAACGGCAGGTCTTTGCCGGAATGAACCGCAATATCCGCCTCTTTTGCAAGCAGCTTGTCTTCCACCGCCCGCACAAACAGGCCGTCGCCCCCGATTTCCCGCAACGGGCTGGTCTGATTGAGATCGCCCTTGGTTTTCACTTCCACAATTACAGACGCATAGCCTTCTTTAGCCAATGCGTCTTTGACGGCATGGGCCTGATAGAGCGCAAGCGCACTGCCTCTTGTTGCTATTCTAATGGTTTTCATACATACTCCTCTGCGATGGCTGCGATCGGTTCTTCGGAAAATGGCGGGTCATTGGCCAGTAAATACGACAGAACCGCCCGGTAAAACCGGGCACGGTCTTCCTGTAACGCGATTCTTTTCCGGTAGTTCTCCCGCACCGCCTGCATCTGTTCCAAAACCTCTTCAATATGTTCCGGAAGCATCGCCTCAATCTGTGTCCTAAGGACTTTTGCATATGCGGGACTCGCACCGCCGGTAGAGAGGGTGAGCAGCAAATCCCCGCGTTTTATCACAGCGGGCAGCTGAAAGTCGGACAGCGCCGCATCCGATACGACATTGACCGGGATCTGTCTTTTTTTGCACAAGGCGGCAATCGCTGCATTTTGTTCGGGATCGGCCGTTGCCGCAATCACCAGCGCGGCTTCTTTTATATCCTCTTCCCGAAACGCGCGCCGGACAATATCCGGTCCCGTCAATTCCGTTTCTTCTGCAATCACCCGGATTCTATCGGTCATTTGTTTCAGATTGTGATATTTTTGTGTGCCGATGCGCCCGCCCCCCACAATCAGTATGTGGGCCTCCCGCAGGCAGACGGTCACCGGCACCGGATGCATCCGGTCCATAGGATTAAAATCCGAATTTCTCATCCACACCCAATTCATACACGGTTTTTCCGTCAATGATTGTGCGGACCGGTTCACAGTCGATATCCCGGATCGGATTGGCCGTCCAGATTACCACATCGGCGTCTTTGCCCGGCGCCAGACTGCCCACGCGATCGTCGATCCCTGTCAGTTGCGCGGCATAGAGCGTAATGCCTTTTAGCGCCTCGGTTTCCGATAAACCCGAGCGGGCGGCCAGTCCCGCGGCCACCGGCAGCTGCGCTGTCGGGATCACATAATTGTCGGTCATAATGGCAAACGGAATGCCCGCTTCATGCAGAACCGCCGGGGTGACAAAGCTGCGGTTGCGCAATTCGTATTTGGTGGAACTGGACATATTCGGTCCGCAGATGGCCCCATAGCCTTCTTCTGCGAGTAAGTCCGCAATCAGATGCCCTTCGGTGCAGTGTTCGATCGTCATATCCAGATCAAATTCCTTCGCCAGGCGGATCGCACTGAAGATATCATCGGTGCGATGCGCATGCGCTTTGACCTTCAGTTCGCCTTTTAACACCGGCAGGATCGCTTCATACCGCAGATCATAATCCGGCTGTTTGGAGGGGTCTGTGTCTTCTTTCTTTTTCATATACTCTTTTGCCTTGTAGAAGAAGTCACGCATCACGGCCATAATGCCCATGCGGGTCATCGGCATGGTGTCCTGTTCCCGGTACACGCCTTTCACATTTTCCCCGAAAGCCATCTTCATGGCAACCGGGTTTTTGATCACCATATCATCGACACGGCGGCCAAAAGTTTTCATCGCCAGAAAGGTCCCGCCGATGGCGTTTGCACTCCCCGGACCGGTTACCACGGTGGTTACCCCGGCCTGCCGGGCGGTCAGAAAGCCTACATCGTCCGGATAAATGGCGTCGATCGCCCGCAATTGCGGCGTAATCGGATCGGTCATTTCATTAAAATCCAGTCCGACCAGGCCGATTCCTTCCTCCCCGATCCCGATATGCGAATGGGGATCAATCAGCCCGGGTGTTACCATTTTGCCCTGCGCGTCAATGATCTCCGCCCCTTCCGGCACCTGCACATCCGCCCCCACGGCTTCGATCTTCCCGTCTTTGATCATTACGGTGCCCTTCTCCAAAATAGCGTCTTCTGTGTACACTTTTCCGTTGATAATCGCAATCATATCCTGTTCTCCTTTATTCTTACTTCTTCGTTCCGTTTTTTGAATCCGGCGCGGAAGGAAGCTGTATGCTCTCCCCGGCGGCCAGATAGTGCAGATTGCCGGTCTGTGCGGCCAGCTGTTCATACGCATAAAGACCGGTGCAGTGGCCTGTATAGAAGGCGGTATCCGGATAGGCGGCTAATTCTTTTGCGATGCCTGCCAGAAGGGTGTCCGGTACTTGCTTTTTGGAACCCGGCATCGACAAATGAAACCCGCCCACAACGACATCCGGTCGGAATTCCTCTGCGCGGTCCAGTATGTTTACGATGCCTGTGTGGCCGCAGCCGGTGATCAAAACCGTGCCGTCTGTTTCGCTGATCAGCAGATTCTGCTCGTGCCGGAAGCGGTCTTTTTCGCCGTCTTCCAATAAGGTATCATTTGCCGGCGAACGCAATCGATGCGTTTCTTTAACGGTAAACAAATACAATGCGTCGTCGATATGATGATCGCCATGGAGCAGATGAATGCGGCGGTGATGGATGAGACGTTCATCCAGCCCGATATGCAGCCGAAAGAGCATCCAGCGTTTTTGGTGTTTGCGAAAGGCGGCTTCCTGGATATAGACCTTGGCTTTCTTGTTTTTCTCCAAAAACTTCTCCAGCACCCCTCCGTGGTCGTCGTGCCCGTGCGAGATAATGACGGTATCCACCTCGTTTAAGTCAATCCCCAAGGCTTTCGCGTTGTGAAAGAGCGTGTCGTCGGGGCCTACGTCAAACAGGATTTTGTGCTTTTCTGTTTCAATATACAAAGAGAGGCCGTGCACGGTGGCCAGGTCTTTTTGTTTGGTGGTGTTTTCTACAATCGCGGTGATTCGCATAGTGGGCCTCCTTGGGTGCCGATCTTTCTGTCATTATACCGTATTTATGCCGGATACAAAAAAGCCGTGCGCAATGGCACGGCTCTCTTCTTTTTCTAATAGCGCAGGATTGCGCGTACGGGTTCCTGTGCGGCTTCTACGACAAAGATCTGCCCGCCGGATCCCACGACTTTGGCTACCATTTCGTTCAGGAGAGACAAGTCGGCATCGGCCGGATTTTCCGCAATCAGCAGAGTTTCCACCCGTCCGCTTGCCGCGTGTTCCTGTATGGCTCCCGGATCTGCAAGGGCTTTGTCCTGGGCTACGAGAGTTCCGTAACGCTCCTGCAGACCGGCCAGCTGTTCTTCGTAACGGGGCGACAGAATATCGCGCACGGCTTGCAGCTGTTCGTCTGTGTTCATGGAATCGAACGGCTTTTCGATCGATGATTCGGTATAGATGTCTTCTTTGGCGAACTTCTTGTACTCGGCGATATTGTCTACGGTGCCTGCCAGGATAACCGGTTCGTCCTGTATGACTTCCGGAAGCTTGCTGTCGATATAGCGAAAGTATTTTTCCCGGTCTTTTTCCACTTCCGCCGATTTGGTCCGGTGCCCGTGGTAGGCTGTGCCGGCGCCGCCGTGCGCCCCGCCGTAGCTGCCGAAATTCAGATCGGCATTGGCATCCAGATCATCAAACAGTTCCGAAAACTTGGACTTAATCTCGTCCTGTTCCATCTCTGCGATCCGCGTGCGGGTTACCCGGTACAAGGAGAAGCGGTCTTTGCTTACATCGACCAGATAGCCCGTGCCGGATGCATCGATATATTGGATCAAGGGCAGCATATCGTACTGCGTATCCACCCAAACCCGTTGCGGCATGGTTTTTTCCAGATGAAAGGTCTTTATATCGTCTTTTTCCGCCAAAACAGCCAGGCCGTCGGCGGTGTGATTCCAAAAGCTGCGGTCTTCCTGCAGGGCTTCCAGTTTTTGGAGTATGGGTCCGGTTTCTTCGCCGGAAAACTTTTCTTCCAGCATCTTTTTCGCTTCAGCGACGGAATTCTTGTACAGGATCGGGTCCTGTTTGTTGTCCGGCGACTGTCTGTGCGTCGGCATGTAGATGGACACCCGGGGGGTGGCCGCCTGATGCTCTGTAATAAAGTTGCGCAGTTCGATTCTTTGATTCATAATAAGGCCTCCTACTCTTTGGGGTCTTATCATACATACCCATTCCCTTGCTTGTTCCGCTACGCATACAGGAGGTGGATATGGGTCGGTTTGATTCCGATATGGGTAAATGAAGGCTTACTTTTGTCTGCAGTGTAATACCAGACGGGTCGACTGTCTGCTTTTTGTGACAAAAAGCGGAATTCGACGAGATAGCGATACGGTTCCTCCCGTAAACCGGTAATTTGAACGGCTTGGCGGTTTTCCGTCAAATCCTTTGAAAAATGACTCGCCCGGATACCGATCGCACATAAGTTTTCGCCAACGGTCCGGCCGGCATCGAGCTCGATCCCCCAAGCAGGGATGTAGACGGTGGTGCGGCCGGTTTTTTTCGCTGCACATATATTTTTGCAACCGGTGAGCAAGGCGCCGGTGCGGGTTCTCGGATTATCAAACAATTCTTTGGTTTGTCCCTGTTCACATAGGCTTCCCCGCTCCATAATGGCCAATGTATCGCAGAGTTCGTAGGCTTCGTCCCGATTGTGGGTGACAAGCAGTACAGGTTTTTGCCATTTGGAGAGTATATCCTGCAGCTCAACCCGGAGCCGGTCCTTCAAAAAACTGTCCAGCGCACTAAACGGTTCATCCAAAAGGAGAATAGCGGGATCGGATACGAGCATCCGGGCTATGGCGGTTCTCTGCTGCTGTCCGCCGGAGAGTTGATGCGGCTTGTGTTTTTCCAGTCCCTGCAAACGCAGACGCCTTATCATGTCTTCCAGTAGGATTTGCTTCCTTTTTTGATTCTTTATGGCCGAAAGACCGGTGGCGATATTCTGTTTAACTGTCATATGGGGAAATAACGCATAGTTCTGAAAAAGATAACCGATCCGCCTTTGTTGCGGCGGCAGATGAATGCGCTTTTTACTGTCAAACAATACCCGGTCCTTATAAACAATCCGGCCGGCGTCGGGTTTTATTACACCCGCAATGCATTGGAGCGTCAGGCTCTTCCCGCTGCCGGATGCGCCCAAAAGCCCCAATATCTCTTGTTCTGCCGTTTCAAACTGTATATCCAGATGAAAGTTGTCATAATGCAGGGTAATATCAACATATAGACTCATGGTGCTACTTTCCTCGTTTGCTTTTTCTCCAACAAATTTACCGCAAGAAGTACCGTCCCCGAAATAGCTAAATTGATTAAAACCCATTGCAATGCATCGGCATTGTTATTCGTACGCCACAACTGGTATACGGTAGTGGATATGGTTGCCGTTTTACCGGGTGTATAGCCGATCAGCATGGCCGTTGCTCCGTATTCGCCTAATGCCCGAGCAAAAGACAGCACAAAACCCGCCAGTATACCCGGACGGATCGATGCCAAACGGATGCGCCAGAATATATAGGCATTGCTGAGTCCCAGTGTTTTTGCGCTCCAGGCGAGCGTTTCGTCGAAGCTTTCAAACGCGCCGCGGGCCGTCCTGTACATCAGGGGAAACGAAACGACAAACGCCGTCAGCACACCCCCATACCAGCTCATCACAAAGCGGATGCCGTGCTGCGAAAGAAACTGCCCGATGGGCCGATTACTTCCAAACAGGAGCAGCAAAAACCAGCCCACGACCGTAGGCGGCAAAACCAGAGGTAAAGTCAGAAGAAGATCCAGTATGCCCTTTAATCCTTTGGGCAATTTTGCCAAATAATAAGCGGCACCGATCCCTGTAAAAAAGACCAGCACGCTGGACAATAAGGCGATTCGCAGACTATTATACAGTGGATACAGGTCCATGGTGCTGTCCTAACGGATGCCGGTAAAACCGACCGATGCAAACACATCCATTGCTTCTTCTTCCTGTAAGAATGCCAGGAAGGCTTCCGCTTCTTCTTTATGCGGACTGTTTTTCAAAACAGCGGCGGGATATACAATCTGTCCGGCCATTTCTTTGGTGGCTTCATCCACGATCCGAAGTTTCGCGCTGTAAGCATCGGTGGAATAAATGATGCCTGCATCCACCGATGCCTCCGCGACTTGTGTAGTCACTTCTTTTACATTGCTACCATAAGTAAGAACGCCGGCCCCCGCCAGATCCTTTTCTTCCAATGCAAAATACGAGAATATTTTCTTTGTATACTG
>JAAYQA010000092.1 GCA_012519495.1 Tissierellia bacterium
TAGAAATGGTGATGCCCGGCGACAACGCGAAATTCACGATCGAACTGATCACCCCGATCGCCATGGACGAAGGACTGCGCTTCGCGATCCGCGAAGGCGGCCGTACCGTCGGCGCCGGCGTGGTATCAAAAATTCTGTAAGAAAAACACAAAAACGCCCTGCGGATGCCATCATCCGCAAGGCGTTTTTTTCTTGTTCCGATCTACTCTTCGTCTTTTTCTTTTTCTGTCCTTGTCGACTTTCTCGTCAGGGCCATTTCGTTTACGTTCACGACTTTGCCGTCATCGAGCACGACCTTGATGGTGTACTCGGTAATCAGCGCAGCACCCAGGCCGATGAAGGCGGCTACAGGTGCTATCACAAGCCCCAGCGTACTCATCGCAAGCGACAGGTGCAGAACCGTTTTGCCGTTTTTCTCAATTATCAGCGAGCTTGCATTTCCCTTTTCCCACAGTTCTTTGATGCTTTCCAAAATATCCTCGGCGAAAGCGGCGGTCTGCTTGGCATAGGGATTCTCATACGGTGCGTGTTCGTCTTTTTCGGGTTCTTCGGTGGTTTTTTCCTCGGCAGGCTCTTCTGTGCCTTTGTGCTTTCTGAGCAGGGACAGGGTTGCCTGATCTACATCTCCGTCGTGGTCGAGCAGCGCCTGGCGTACTTCCGCATACGATGCGCCGGTGATCTCGATGACGCGGTCAATTTGTTCCATATTAATCATGAGCGGCCTCCTTGGTTTCGGTGGGTTTTGGTTCGCAGTATATAGATACCCAGTTTGGCGCATAGGCTCGCGCAGGATTTGTAAGATTTACGCGTTCTTTACTTGACGTTTGGGGGTAAAGCGCTATATAATGAATAGCGGCACTAAAAGCGGATCTTTATCCGTTTTTTTAGTACCAATCCGTTCAGGAGGTGCATTATGAGAGAACGTATCACGTTAGCTTGTACGGACTGCAAGAACCGGAACTATACTTCCAAAAAGAACAAGAAGGTTACCACTCAGCGCGTGGAACTGAAAAAGTATTGCAAGTTTTGCAAAACTCACACGCTGCACAGAGAAACCCGATAGGGAGGAAGCATGGCAACGCAGACAAGTGCAAAAGAGAACAAAGGGCAAAAAGCGACAGGATTCATTAAAGGGGTCCGGTCGGAATTCAAGAAAATTGCCTGGCCCACCAGAAAACAACTGGTGCAATACACGATTGTGGTCATCATTATGTCGATCCTGCTATCGATCCTCGTGTTTGGGCTGGATTTCATTTTCCTGAATTTAATCGAACTGATTATTCGCTAAGGAGGGAGTAGGACAACGTCCTGTGCCAATGACGGAAGAATTTGAAAAAGCAAGAGACGAACGGGAACAGGATGCCAAATGGTATATTGTCCATACCTATTCCGGTCACGAAAACAAGGTAAAACGCAATATCGAAAATCTTGTGGAAAACCGCGGCTTCAAAGACGACATTTTTGAAGTCATGGTCCCGACTGAAGAGTATTACGACACAAAAGGCGGCACAAAGCAGGTCAAGGAACGCAAAATGTTCCCCGGCTACGTGCTGATCAAAATGATCATCAACGATGTTACCTGGTATCTCGTACGAAATACCCGAGGGGTAACGGGTTTTGTGGGTCCGGGTTCCAAGCCGGTTCCCCTGACCGACCGGGAAACGCAGCGACTCGGCATGCGGGTGAAAAAATCCGCCGAACCGATCGATGTCAAACCCGGCGACAATGTAAAGGTGATCAGCGGTCCGTTTATGGACTTTGTTGCGAAAGTGGACAGCGTTTCGGACGACCGCAAGAAGATCAAAGCCTATGTGTTTATTTTCGGCGCAGAAACCTTGACCGAACTCGATGTAGACGATATCGAGAAAGTCTAATAGCGTTGTGTATAGATGTGGGAGGGTAGCACCCGCCATTACCACAACCATTTTGAAAAAGGAGTAAGAAAATGGCAAAGAAAGTGCAGGCAATTGTAAAACTACAAATTCCCGCAGGGAAAGCCACACCGGCTCCGCCTGTCGGAACCGCACTGGGACCGCATGGTGTTAATATCATGCAGTTCACCAAAGAGTTTAACGCGAAAACACAGGAGCAGATGGGCCTCATTATTCCTGTTGTTTTAACGGTCTATCAGGACCGTTCGTTCAGCTTTATTACCAAGACCCCGCCGGCCGCCGTGCTCATTAAAAAAGCCTTGGGCATGGACAAAGGATCCGGGGAGCCCCATTCCAAAAAAGTGGGTAAGCTGACAAAAGCGCAAGTACAGGAAATTGCAGAATTAAAGATGCCGGACCTGAACGCCGCCGATCTGGACGCCGCCATGCGTATGGTAGCGGGCACGGCTCGCAGCATGGGCGTGACGGTTGAAGAGTAGGTTGTGGGAGGATTTCCGCTTGTACCACAAGGAGGACAGCTATGGCAAAAAGAGGTAAAAAATATACAGAGAGCGTACAATCGTACGACAGACAGGAAATGTTCGAGGTAGAAAAAGCGCTGGAACTGGTTTTGGCCAATGCAAAAGCCAAGTTTGACGAAACGGTAGAACTTTCCGTGCGCTTAGGGGTTGACCCCCGCCATGCGGATCAGCAGGTGCGTGGCACCGTTGTGCTGCCGCACGGAACCGGCCGCGACGTGCGCGTTTTGGTGTTTGCCAAAGGCGACAAAATCGCGGAAGCAGAAGCTGCCGGCGCAGACTTTGTAGGCGGGGAAGAGCTCGCTGCAAAGATCCAGGAAGAAAACTGGCTGGACTTTGATGTCGCCGTTGCAACACCGGATATGATGGGTGTTGTAGGTCGTATCGGCCGCATTTTGGGACCGCAGGGCTTAATGCCCAATCCCAAGTCCGGTACGGTTACCATGGATGTAAAACAAGCCGTGGAAGAGATCAAAGCCGGTAAAGTGGAATACCGCGTAGACAAAGCAGCCAATGTGCATGTGCCGTTCGGTAAAGCATCGTTCGGAAAAGAAAAACTGCACGAGAATCTGCGCACACTGATGTCGGAGATCGTAAAAGCGAAACCCGCTGCATCCAAAGGGCGCTATCTGCGTTCGGTGACCATCAGCTCGACGATGGGCCCCGGTGTGAAACTGCAGGCGCAGCGCATTATGGAAACGCTGAAAGCGTAATACCGGTATCTTGACACCGCTGCAATTTCTGATATACTGAACAAGTTACAAGACAATTAGGCTACCGAAGACCGCAGGCATCCGAAAGGATTTAAACGTCCCGCAGAGGTGGAAAGAAACTGATCGTTTTTTAGTGATGATACAGGTCTGTCCAGCTCGGACAGACCTTTTTCTTTTCGCGTAGCCTCATACGGAGGTGAAACAGTGAGAGACGAAGTCCTACAACAAAAAGAGGAAATCGTACAGGAAATCGCGGATAAGCTGAGCCGTGCCCAGGCCATGGTGCTTGTGGATTATCGCGGACTGAATGTGGCGGAAGTCACAGACTTACGAAGCAAATACCGCGCAGGCGATGTAGACTACAAAGTCTACAAGAACACCATGATGCGCAGAGCGTTGGAAAAAGCCGGCATCGAAGGCCTGGAAGAGCATCTGACCGGACCGAATGCCGTGGCATTCAGCTACGACGACCCGGCCAAAGCGGCGAAAATCACCCGTGACTTTGCCAAAGAAAACGACAAATTGGTGATCAAAGCCGGTATGGTCGACGGCGCTATTCTGGATATCGCCGGTGTGGAATCGCTCGCCAAACTGCCGTCCAAAGAAGTTTTGGTGGCGCAGGTACTGGGCACTATGAACGCGCCCATCCAGGGACTGGCGACCGTGTTAAACGGAACCATCAGCGGCCTGGCCCGCTGTCTGGACCAGATCCGTCAGCAGCAGGAAACGGCAGAAGCATAAGAACCGCAGCATAAAAAAACACAGAACAATACAGGAGGAATACGTAAGATGGCATCAGAAAAAGTTACCCAATTAATGGAAGAAGTAAAAGCAATGACCGTACTTGAGCTCTCCGAGCTCGTAAAAGCGCTGGAAGAAGAATTCGGCGTATCCGCAGCTGCTCCTGCAGCCGTTGCAGTCGCACCGGTAGCCGGTGGCGACGCAGCCGCTCCCGCAGCGGAAGAAAAATCCACCTTCGACGTCGTTTTGGAAAATGCCGGCCAGGAAAAAATCAAGGTCATCAAAGTGATTCGTGAGATCACCGGCCTCGGACTGAAAGAGTCCAAAGAAGTGGCTGACAATGCACCGAAACCGGTAAAAGAAGGCGTATCCAAAGAAGAAGCCGAAGAGCTGAAAGCGAAGCTGGAAGAAGTCGGCGCAACTGTCGAGCTTAAGTAAGACAAAAAGAAAGGAACTGGCAGCAGTTCCTTTTTCTTTTTTTATCCCGGTAAAGAACACCCGCCGGAGTGAAAGGTGGATGCTATGAAACGAATCGCATGGATTCTGCTCTTGTCGCTCCTGTTGCTGTTTGTCGCATGCAATCAGGGAGAAGACGAGAGCACAGACAATGCCACGGATACGGCCGGACAGGAAAAAACCGAACAAAGAGGCTGGTTTGAAAGAGAACCCGAGCCCGAACAGACCGAACAACCGGAAGTAACCGAAGACACACGCCAGCAAGAGCGTGACAAGCTGGAAGCACAGCGCAAGGAAGAATACGGAGAGTTTTATGTTCCGCTCCCGGGTATTGACGCAGACATTACCGTTTCGCCGGTAACGGCAAAAGGCGTTTTTGTCACCTCCCCGATTGCGGCGTACAATTTCTCGGAAGAAAATATCGACTGGTATGCGGCACAGGTGGAAGCAGGAAACAACGATTACGGCGACACCAATGCCCTGGAACGCATACTCGGCCTGATCAAAGCGACGGAACTGAACACCATGGTGGTCGATGTAAAAACCGACGACGGTTTTGTCACACTCGACACCGATCTGGAGATCATACAGCGTGTCGACTCGGACTATCCGCAGTCGGAGGACAATTATCAGGCGCTGATGCAGTATGCCGAAGCAAACGATATCCATATGATCGCCCGGGTGGTATCCTTTAAGGATCATCACTTTGCCGAAACGCAGACCGATCATTCGATCCAGCTGACAGACGGCGGCGTCTGGAGAGACGGAGCCGGCAGCGCCTGGGTCAATCCGTTTGACGATTTTGTCTGGAAATATGTGGTAGCCATTGCCAAAGAAGCGGCACTCGCAGGCTTTGATGAGATTCAGTTTGACTATGTCCGCTTTCCGGACGGGGCAGCGTCGTACAATCCCATTACGCATTTTCCCGGCAGGGAGGATCGCAGAAAAGACGATGGGATCGCCGATTTTCTGCAATATGCCGTAGAGGAACTGAAACCCTATGGCGTTGCCGTATCGGCCGATGTATTCGGCATTATAACCCATACCTGGGACGATTCACCGGAAGATATCGGCCAGACCTGGCGTAAAATTTCCGACAAGGTGGATGTAATCAGTCCGATGATTTATCCCAGCCACTATTCGACCGGCTGGTATCAGTACGATTATCCGGATCAGCATCCGTATGGCGTTTTGTATGCGTCCATGCAGGAAGCCATCGAACGAAATGCGGCAATCGACAATCCGGCTGCCATTCGTCCCTGGATACAGGGATTCACCGCCCCCTGGGTGGACGGATATATGGACTATACGCCCACGGCCATTTCGGATCAGATCGTAGCCTGCCGGGAATTGGGGATTGAAGAATACCTGATCTGGGCAACCAACAACACCTATGACCCGGGTATTTTCCGCTATGAAGACCGGATCGACCCGAATGTCCGCGCAGCGAATCAGGATCTTCTGGATCAGACCCCGGCCGATGCGCTGGAACGCTTCCTGAACGCACAGTATCACGAACGCACGGTGAGTCAGTATCTGATGACCCTGCGAAGCGAACGTCCGCGCAAGTACGAAGACTTTCTGACGGAATGGGAAGAACGGGGTACTACGCTGAACGATTACACGATTCCCGAAGAACAAAGCCAGGGAGAAGGCGAAACCGTAACGCTACAAGCCCATGTTATCTATGAGAATGCCGAAGGAATCGCCGATGTGCCCGACGCGTCATTTGAAATCGTACAGGAAGACGGCGTCTGGAAAGTCCGCATGCCGGACCTGACCTTTGAAACACCCGCTACAGAAGAAGAGACAGAAGAAACAGACGAAGAAGATACAGAAGATACCGAAGATACCGAAGATACAGAAGCGGAAGAATAAAATAACGGCCGGAGGAACCCGTGGGGTCCCCCCGGCCGCTTTTTATGTTTTATTTGCCGGAAAACAGGCGTTTGATCCGTTCCCACAAACCGGCGGTTTGCGTGTCGGCAGGTGGCGCCTGCGTTTTTCTTTCTGCGGCATAACGTACGCCGGCCCGTGTTTTTTCTTCTTCCAATTCGGCTTCCGCACGCTTTGCTTTCAGCATTTCGCCGGCTTGCGAGGAAAACGGCGGTTCATCGGTTTCTACGTGCTGATAGGTGCCGTTGGGCTGCATAACCCGCGCTTTTACATTATCCTTCAGCTGATCGTCCAGGATTTCAAAGATTTTCTTTTTGCAGTCCGGATCCTTGATCGGCGCGGCAATCTCCACGCGTTTTTCGGTGTTTCGGGTCATAAAGTCGGCGGAGGAAATATATACTTTCGCCGTTTCCCCGCGCCCGAATGCATAGATGCGCGCGTGTTCCAGAAAGCGGCCGACAATGGCGCGTATGCGGATATTGTCTGTTTTTCCGGGAACGCCCGGCAGCAGACAGCAGATACCGCGGATAATCATATCTACCTGCACACCGGCCTGGGAGGCTTCGGCCAATTTGTCGATCAGCTCCCGGTCGGTCATGGAATTGAGCTTAAAGGTCATGGAAGCATCTTTTCCCTGTTTGGCGCGGTCAATCTGTTCGTCGATATGTTCGATCACCCGTTCTTTCAACGTAAACGGCGAGGCGATCAGGTCCGAATACTGACCGTCGGGTACGCCGACCAGCATATCCTTAAAGAAGTGATTGGCGTCTTTGCCTATGGCCTGGTCTGCTGTGATCAGGCTGAGGTCGGTATACAGACGCGAGGTCGATTCGTTGTAGTTTCCGGTTCCGACCTGGGTGATATAATGCAGCTGATTGTCCGCTATGGAGGTGATCAGACAGACTTTGGAATGGGTTTTATAGTCGTCAAAGCCGTAGAAGACTTTGCACCCGGCTTCGATCAGGGTTTCGGACCAGTTGATATTGTTCTCTTCGTCGAAGCGCGCCCGCAGCTCCATCAGGACGACGACTTCCTTGCCGGCTTCGGCGGCCTTTACCAGATACTCCACGAGTTTGGAATTGCGCGCCAAACGGTAAATCGTAATATGAATGGATATAACATGCGGGTCGCGGGCCGATTCGCGTACCAATTGCAAAAAGAGGTCGATGTCTTCAAAAGGATAGTAAAGCAGAAGATCCTGCCGGTTGACGAGCTCGGTTACGCTTTCGCGCCGCCCGATGGGGACGATTGTCCGCGGCTTGTGCGGCAGATACAGGAGGGTGCGCGTCAGAGGCAGAGGCAGCTTGTCTTCAAGCAGGAAGACAAACGAAAGCTCGATCGGGGTCGTGAGATGAAAGGAGTTTTTGTCGTTCAAACCAAGCTGGTCCTGCAGGAATTGCAGGGTTTGCTTGCTGATGCCGGAACTGTATTCCAGCCGTACCGGCGCGAGGCGGTCTCTTTTTTTGAGGATCTTTTTCATGAACATGCGGTAGTCCACATCTTCGTCCAAAAGACCTTCTTCGGTGTTGATATCGGCGTTTCGCGTAACGACAATCACCGACTTGTCCAGTACTTCAAACGCATCAAAGATCTGATCCATATGCAAAAGGATCAAATCTTCCATTAGAATATAGCGGGTTTCCTGTTCGTCGGTAAAAAACAGACGGGGCAGCATTTTTGGAACGGGCACGATACCGTAGATCACGGTGTCGCCTTTTTTCAGACGCACCGCCA
>JAAYQA010000093.1 GCA_012519495.1 Tissierellia bacterium
CTAAGCCGGTTTATCAAAACATGCTGAATATTGCAAGGAGTTTGCCATGAATATCATACAAATAGAAAAAGGAAAATGCATCGCAGACAGTGTAAGAGAACAAGTATCCCAGCCTTATTCGGTTTTTGGTGTCTTCGGGCAAGGGCGTCTGTACCGTTTGGATACAGTAGCGGAGGAGAGCTTTCCTGCAAAAGGACTGACCCTGCAGGATACCGATGGATACCGCATTTATTATCATACCGTGCTGTCTTTGTTTATGGCCGCTTTAAGTAATCTCTACCCGGATCTGCGCGCCAGTGCCGAGCATTTTATCGGCGATGCTCTCTATATTGCCCCGGTAGGGGAATATGCCTTTACCTCCGAGCAGTTAAAGAAGATTGAAGAGCAGATGCGTGCGTATGCCGAAGAGGACATTCCGATCGAGAGAAAACGACTCTCATACGAGGAAGCCCTGGACCGGATGGAAAAAGAAAAACGGGAAGATGCCCTAAAACTCTATCGGCATGTCCGGCCCGATACGATCGACATGATTTTCATGGCGGGCCACTACTTTCTCTTTCATAATTATCTGGCGCCTTCCGCTTTTTACGCCAGGAATTTTTCGATCAAACCGTATTATCCCGGCTTGCTTTTATTGTTTGAAACAGCGGAAAGCGAAGGGGAAGTGCCGGTATTTCGCGAGCAAAGAAATCTGGCCAAGACCTATCAGGTATCGCGCAACGAATTGCGTTTACTGCAATTGGAAACCGCCGGGGAAATCAGTGAAGCAATTGCGCAGGGGCGTACGCGTCAGATCATGCACACCATCGATCTGCAGTTGGAGCACCGCCTGCGGGATTTGGCGCTTCGGATCCAAAAAGACGACGATATCCGTTTGATACTGGTGGCGGGGCCCAGCAGTTCGGGTAAAACAACTTTCTCCAAAAAACTCTCTTCTCATTTACGTGCGCTTGGAAAACGTCCGATCACCCTATCCATGGACGATTATTTTATCGACCGTGCCCATACTCCCCTGGATGAAGACGGAACGCCGAATTTTGAAGCCGCAGAAGCGGTCGATATGGAACGTTTTAATCGGGATATGCTCACCTTATTGGAAGGATCGGAAGTACAGATGCCTCGCTACGATTTTTTATCGGGCAAGAGCTTTCCGGACGGACGGATTTTACGGATTGACCGGCATCATCCGATGATTATTGAAGGGATTCACGGCCTCAATCCGCGCATGACAGAGACCATTCCCGAGAAGAATAAAATTAAGGTTTATATCTCCGCGTTAACACAGCTGAATATTGATTATAACAACCGCATTGCGGCAACCGATGTACGCTTTTTGCGGCGTTTGGTACGGGATCACAAATTTCGCGGACACGATGCCGAAAGAACCTTTGAACTGTGGCAAAAAGTTCGCCGTTCCGAAGACCGGGAGATTTTCCGTTTTCAGGAAGAAGCCGACGTTTCCCTGGATACATCCTTAGCCTATGAACTTTTTGTATTAAAGCCTTATGCAGAAGCGCTGCTCAAAACCGTGCAAAGAAAGAGCCCCTATTGGAAAGATGCAAAAAGACTTTTGCGTTTTCTCGCTTACTTTATGGAAGCGGATGCTTCTTTGGTATCCGATACTTCCTTATTGCGTGAGTTTATCGGCGGAAGTTATTACGAGGATGCAAACGAATGGATGTAACCAAAATGATGGCGCTGGCCCGACCGGACAATCTGGCTGCACTGCGCTTGCAAACCGATGATTATTGGCATAAGATGAATTCCAAACAGAAGGATTATTATATACAGGGTAGTTTAGCTGCCGGCGATGCGCTTGCTGCCGGTTTTCATGCCGAAGAAAAAGTGTGGAGCATCCAATCGCTTTCTGAAAAATACGGGATTCGTGTTCGCAAGGACACGCGGGAACTGGATACGGAGTATCCGGATTTCAGCGGGCGATGGCAGGCGGAACGACGGATTATTTATTTGCATGCCGGTATCGCCCATCGCCTCATTGAACTTATGCAAACCTTTAATCGGACGATTACCGAAGAAGAGGTATTCCGCTTTTTATTCCTGCGTGCCTTCTTCATGCCTTACGCAGAAGAGAAGGGCGGATTTCCTTCCGCGTCATTGGAACCGGTATCGGTACGCGTTCTTTTTACCGAGAAAGCTTTTCCGGTCAAAATGACCGACAAAGCCGCTGCGGAGCGTTTCGTGGATCAGGTGGCCGGTTTTCCCGTCCCGGCGGGCTTGTTGCCCTTTCTCGTATTGATAAAAAACGGGCAAACGAACTGTCAGCAGGTAATTGACTTACTTAACGGAGGAAAAAACCATGAAGACGGCCATCGGGATTGATCTGGGCGGTACCAAGATCAAAGCCGGCCTTATAGATGAAAACGGCCAAATATTGCGCGAGCTCCAGGTATCTACGCAGTCGACAAAAGGAAGACAGGCGGTACTGCAGCAACTGGATGACATTGTTGCGCGTCTGATTCAGGATGACACAGTGGGGGGCGGTATCGGTTCTCCGGGGATCATTAATCCGCACACGAACCGTGTCATTGAATTCGGCTTTAATATTAAAGGATGGCATGGCAGTCATAAGACCGCTTCATTGGAAAAGAAGTATCCCCACTTGCAATGGCGTACAGAAAACGACGCAAATTGTGCGGCGCTCGGCGAATTGTGGCAGGGTGCGGCAAAAGGTTTGTCCTCTTTTGTGATGATCACTTTGGGTACAGGCGTGGGCGGAGCTTTTTACAGTCAGGAGACCGGCATATTCCATGGTGCCCATAGCTTGGCCGGGGAATTGGGGCATGTATTGCTTTTTCCCGGCGGACGTCCATGTAATTGCGGACAAAAGGGTTGTGTGGAACAATATGCTTCGGGAACCGCACTCAAAAAACTCTACAAAGAGCGAACGGGAACGCCGCTTAAAGGCAGCATTTTTGGGATGATCGACCAGGATGCGGATGCAGCGGCCATTGTGCGCGACTTTGAACGCCATCTGGGTTTGTTTTTTGTATCGATGACTCATGTGTTTGATCCGGATGCCTTTATCATCGGAGGAGGATTGATCCACGAAATGGATATCTGGTGGGAGGGCGTCCTTGAAACCTATACGAAAGAAATCAGTTTCGGAACAAAGACGAAATTGCTCCCTGCGAAACGATTAAACGAAGCCGGCATGTTGGGAGCCGCCTGGCTTGTACTGAAGAATGGGGGTTTATAAACGTGGAACTCAAAATACTGCTGGTAGAAGATGAGGACAGTATCCGGCATTTTACCAAGATTAATTTATTGCGAGAAAAATTTGAAGTCTTAGAAGCAGCTACCGGGGAAGACGGGGTGGAGATTGCACGCTTGGAAAAACCGGATGTTGTTATATTAGACATTATGCTGCCGGGAATCGACGGCTATGAAGTCTGCCGGATTCTGCGAAAAGAGCAGCCCGGGATCGGAATTATCATGCTGACGGCAAAAACACAGGATATTGATAAAATTCTCGGATTGGAGCAAGGGGCAGATGATTATCTCGTTAAGCCGTTCAATCCGCAGGAACTGATTTTGCGTATCCGGTCTTTAGTACGCCGTTTGCCGGAAAAACCCAGTCGGGAAGGCGTCATTGAGGATCCTCCTTTTGTTCTTAACGAAAACGCCCGTACCTTCACGAAAAACGGCGAAGGCATTGAATTAACACCCACCGAATTCACTTTACTTAAACATTTTATGGAAAATCCCGGTCATGCATTCTCCCGCAATGAACTGCTGGATCGGCACTGGGGTTCCAACTATATGGGCGATACCAAAATCGTGGATGTCAATATACGGAGACTGCGCACAAAAATTGAAGACGATCCCCGTGAACCGCGTTATCTGGAAACGGTATGGGGTACGGGCTATCGTTGGAGAGGCGATGCAAGTGGCCAATGACCAAGAGTATACGCAATAAACTGATTCTGTATTTTCTCCTGCTTCTCGTCGCGGCGACGCTGACGTTTGAAGCCTTTTTGTGGTTCTTCATCCGGGATTACTACTATTCTTTTGCCACAAGCATACTTGAAAACGAAGCGATTTATGCAGCGGAAACCTATACCGCCAGCCATTCCGATATGGACCTGTCCGAAGTGATCCTGCAGGATTACACCACCTTTTTTGATGATAGTGTGGGGCAGGTGCAGATTTTGAATCTGGCCGGTGAGGTATTGCTGGACAGCATGAACGATGATGTAACAGGGTCTGTATTGTCAACAGAAGATATCGAAACCGCTAAGACCGGAGTTACCGGTTCTACCATCTACCGGCAGGAAGATTACGACACGTATTTTCTTTCGATCAGCCATCCGCTCGACAATCGGGACCGCCAGGTCGGGATCATTCGCTACACGGCATCCCTGGAGCGCCTGGAGAGCGAAATTTTCCGCATCTTGGGATTTTTTGCCTTGTTCGGGCTTTTGGTTATCGTCCTTAGCCTGGTTGTCATTGTGGCGATCAGCAATTCCATTATCAACCCGATCAATAAGCTCACAGGCATTGCCTCCCGCATGGCAAGAGGGCAGTACGGGATTCGCGCCGATGAAAGCGGGGAAGATGAAATTGCCGCCCTCGGACGCACAATGAACACGCTCAGCGACAATATTGTGGAAAAAGAACAAATCAAAAACGAATTTATCTCTTCGATTTCGCACGAATTGCGAACGCCGCTCACATCCATCAAGGGCTGGGCCATCACCTTGAAAGGCGAGGTGGAGGATCCGGCTTCCATAACGAATCAGGGTTTGGACATTATTGAGAATGAAAGTGACCGCTTATCCCGCATGGTAGAGGAATTACTGGATTTTTCTTCTTTCGTATCCGGAAAAATGAAACTGTACAAAGAGATTATCAATGTCACCGAACTCGTAAAAAGTATTGTCATTCAGCTGGGTCCCCGCGCGGAAGGTGTCTCCCTTCATTTGGATTTTCGCTATGAAGAAGAAAATATCATGGCAGAAATCGATCAGAATCGGATCAAGCAGGTCATTATCAATGTTCTGGATAATTCGATCAAATTCACACCGGCCGGTGGAAGAATTGATGTGCATCTGTCCCAGAACGAGGATCGTATTCAGATATCTGTTACGGATACCGGGATCGGTATCAGTCCCGAGGAAATAAACCGGGTGACAACCCGTTTTTACAAAGGTTCGCATAATCAGTCCCATATCGGATTGGGTTTGAGTATCTCGGAAGAGATCGTCCGTTTGCATGGAGGAGACTTCATCATTGAAAGCGTTCTGGGAGAAGAAACGACCGTTCGCATTGAGCTTCCTAAGGAGACGGCATGAGTAAACGCATCCTACTAATCCTAATTGTGCTTCTTGCTCTCACGGCCTGTGATATGACATCGGAAGCATTGGGTTCCAGTAATATTGCAGAATATGTACAACCGCCACCGTCCAGGCAACCTCGGATCACCGGAACCTGGGAGCTGTCAGACAGTCTGTATCTGGGCGAGGGCGAGGCACCCCTAACCGAAACACCCGGCGATACGAGCCGGTATATCCTCATATCAAAGGATCTGACGGCCGCGTTTCGTCAATATACAACCCGGCCTTCTTTGCGTAGCAAAATTGTAAATTCGACCAATTATGTCATTCAAAAACTCCGCCGTTCTCCCGATGATATCGGAATTCAGGAAGAGGATCTGGAAATTATTGCCATTGAAGGATCCGAACGATTCAATCTGGAACTGATCGTTGCCAGTCCGGACCGGATTATGGTAGCGCGCGACGGTTTCCTGCACACGTTTACGCGGATTAAAAACCAGGTGGATCAGAATGTATATGAAAAATTCATAGAAGAAGAGGAAAGTGAAGACGTCGAGCAGATCCGCCCCGGCGTTGCAACCGATACAACGTTACTTTTGGGACGCCGCTCTCTATTGGACAGTGCCGTCAGCGTTCCGGAATACCGTTATATGACAATCCTTCTTCATATGCCGGCGGACGGTTCAGAAATACAGGTATATGCCGCTTTGGATCTGTTTGTTCCGAAAAGCCCGGGCTTTTGGCGTGTGGGGGTTACGCGCAGGGAAGCAGACGGGATTATCACGGACCGTATAGTAGCGGCCCCCTTTGTTCCAGGGCAAACGGAAGAAGAACCGCAGGGCATCGTCCTGGAGGATACGGTAGGCCGCGGCATAACTTTTGTCAATAACAATTATATCTCGATGGAAAGCACCTACTATACCGATACTTTGTATTCGCAGTATGAAACCTATACCTATGATTCACTCGCAGAAAAACAGCCGCTGGACATTACGCTGATCGCCGGCGAAAAAGGAAAAGAGACCATGATCAATGCAGGCGAAGCCGAAGCGCAGCAATTGCGCAACGAAGACGCCAATCGGATTGTCAGGCCGCCCCAGACCGATGAATGGGGAATTTCCCGCCGCAACGGCCGCTGGATCTTCCGCGCGATTGTCCGCGCCTTGGAAAGTGATACGGCTTTGCGAAAAGGCTTTGACCTGAACATTCTTACGACAGCGACGGTCTTTAATCACAATGTGTTATCCATTCCCTGGCGGACCATAAAAGAAAAGCATCCCTCTGCCGTGGATGCCATGACCTCTCCCAATCAGGACTATGTCATTATTCAGGAAGCGTTTCGGATTTATCTTTATCGCATGCAGGCCGGTGTGATGGAGGAAGAGCCGGCCCGGATTATCCAGATCGGACAATTCGATCGTCTCGTTATGGGTGAGTGGGCAACCGGAGTGATGGCAAAAGAATGGCTGGAAGCGTTTCAAAAAGCCGAATTACTCAATACCAATGAATGATCGGGCAAAATAAAGGGTTTCGCCGGTCATTTTCCATAAGGCTGTGGCCATTTGATCCGTATCTCCCAGAATCCTCTCTTTGTCTTTTCTTTGCAGACGCTTGATCTTTGCCTCGACACTGCGCGCCTGTGTGGCGCTGTTGCAATAAATCACCAGTATACATTGGAGAGGGCGTTTGGAGCGCGTGTATTTGCTTGCCGTACCTTCGTCATGCGCGGCCAGTCTAGCCGCTAAGTCATTGGTCCATCCGGTATAGAAACTTTGGTCATTGCATAAGAGCATATAAACGCAATTCATTCGTCCAGATTCCCCAGGATATCGGATATAACATCATAGGAAAAACCTTGCCGCAAGAGTCTATCCGACAGTTTCTTTTTTCTGTGCTGCAGGGTTTTTCCCCGAAGCAGAGGCCACTGCGTTTTCGCGTATGTTTCAGCTCGGCGGGTTTCTTCTTCTGCTGTGGAGAGTGTTCCATACACGGAAAGAACTTCTTCTTTTTCGTATCCTTTGGTTCTTAGATTGGCGACAATGCGCCAGGGACCGTAACCTTTGATTTCGATTTGATCTTTTACGGAAGCACGAAGATAGGCGCTGTCATCCAGTAAATCCTGTTCGATAAAATACGACAGTACTTCTTCTATGATCGAAGCCGGTGTTTTTCTGCGCTGAAGGCGTATTCGCACTTCATGCGAACTCGCTGCACGGGATGTCAGCATTTTGAATACATAGTCGGTCGCCATTAAGCGCTCGGTTTCTTCTGTAAACAAATCCGCATAAGGAGCAATGTCCATATCCTTTTTTAAATCATACTGATTGATGGTTTCATAACGCAAAAAAAATCGTGGTCCCTCGGTATCCACGACGAATCGATTTTTTCCGCTGTCGTATCGCATTTGCGTAATTTTCATTAAAACCACTGAATCAATGAAGGCAGCATCGAGGCCAGCATGATGAGAGCCAGCAAGAGTGCAAATACGCGCACGATCATTTTTCTGTTTTTCATTTCACTCACCTTTCTTTGCACCCATGGTAGCATAAATCCCTGTTTATATGCAATAATTGACAAAGATAGAATCGGGTGATACATTCAAGCCAAATAGTATATGGAGGTGTCCATGGATACATTTAAAGCGTTTCTTCACAGAAAAGACATAGAGATTTCTTTCCAGCGTTACGGTATCGAAGTGCTCGGTATGATGGCATATGGACTTTTTGCGTCGCTTCTGGTGGGAACTATTTTAAATACCATCGGCAGCCAGTTTGGACTGAGCTTTCTGTCCGAGCAGGTTTGGCCCATTGCCAATCAGGCCACCGGAGCCGCCATTGCCGTTGCGATAGCGTATGGCTTAAAGGCTCCGCCTTTGGTTCTGTTTGCATCGACGGTTTGCGGACTGGCCGGGTATGCTTTGGGAGGTCCTGTAGGGACACTGATCGCGACCTTGTTTGGCGTGGAAGCCGGTAAAATGATTTCCAAAGAAACCGTCATTGATATTGTCATCACACCCACCGTAACCATTTTGGTGGGAACGGTTGTCGCCGTTTGGGTGGGCCCCGGCATATCCTCCTTTCTTACCTGGATCGGACAGATGATCATGTACTTTACTACGCTGCAGCCGTTTATTATGGGTATTTTGGTATCGGTTGTCATGGGAATTATTCTGACCTTGCCGATTTCTTCGGCGGCGCTTTCTATGATGTTGGGTCTTTCCGGTCTGGCAGGCGGTGCTGCGACCGCAGGTTGTTGTGCCAATATGGTCGGTTTTGCCGTCATTTCCTTCCGGGAAAACGGATGGGGCGGTCTGTTGGCGCAAGGATTGGGGACCAGTATGCTGCAAGTGCCGAATATTATGCGCAATTGGCGAATCTGGATCCCGGTTATTGCCGCTTCAGCCGTAACCGGTCCGTTGTCTACCTTATTGTTCAAACTGGAGAATACCCCTCTGGGATCGGGTATGGGCACCAGCGGTTTGGTCGGTCAGCTGACAACCATCGCACATATGAATGAACTGGGTGCTTCCATGCCGAAGGTATACGTAGGCATCCTTTTACTGCACTTCTTATTACCGGGAGTACTATCGTTGCTCTTCGACTGGATTCTTCGAAAAGCCGGCTGGATTAAACCGGGTGAGATGAAATTGGAAAACATTTAATGACGAAACAAAGGATTTTTGCAATCGGCGATTTGCATCTGGATCATACCGGTGAGAAATCAATGGAAGTGTTTGGACCGGCCTGGGCAAACTACGAAGAACGGATTTTTTCGCAATGGAAAGAGAAAATTACCGACCACGATTTGGTCCTCATCCCCGGTGACATATCCTGGGCTTTGAAACTCGAAGAAGCAGAGCCGGATCTGCGCCGGATTGATGCGCTTCCGGGAACAAAACTGCTGCTGCGGGGCAATCATGACTACTGGTGGCAGAGCCGTGCCAAAATAGAATCTCTTGCGCTGAAAAAAACGCATATCTTACAGAATGACTGCTTTGAATGGAACTATGCCGTCATCTACGGCACCAGGGGTTGGATCTCCAAGGGAAGTACCGATTTCACCGAAATCGACGAGAAGATATACGAACGTGAATTGCAACGTTTGGCACTTAGTTTCAAAACTCTTTCAGATCGGCCGCTTCGTATTGTCATGACGCACTATCCTCCGTATAATTACAGAGTAGAACCGAATGCGTTCTTGGAAATGATGAAAGAAAATCAAGCCCATATTTGTGTGTACGGCCACCTGCACGGCTATGGCCATGCGCAAATCAGGGAAGGCTGCGTAGGCGGAATACAGCTGGTCTGTGTTTCTGCCGACTACAGAGGGTTTTCCCCTCAATTAATAGCGGAGGATTCCAATGAAAATTGTAATTGTTAAAGACTATGACGAGATGAGCAAAGCCGCCGCGGAACTGGCGGTATCTTTGGTACAGGACAAGCCCCATGCGGTATTGTCGTTTGCAACGGGCAGCACCCCCTTGGGTATGTATGCCAAATTGGCCAGCCATCACAAGATGGGACTGGACTTCAGCGGGATTAAGGCCTTTCATTTAGATGAATATATCGGTTTGTCCCCGGATGATCCCATGAGTTATTCCTACTATCTGGATGAGAACGTGTTTACTCCTTTGGAGATTCCCAAGGAGCATATCTTTGTTCATAATTCGGATCCCGAACAGGTAGAACAACATGCACGGGAATATGACCGCAAGATCGAAGCCGAAGGCGGGATAGACCTGCAGGTATTGGGTATCGGCGAAAATGGCCATATTGCGTTTTTGGAGCCGGCCGACCGCTTGCCTTTGGAAACCGGATTGGTTGAACTGACCAAAGATACCATCGAAGTCAATTCCCGCTTTTTTGAAGACGAAGAACTGGTACCGCACTATGCCATGAGTCTTGGGGTTCGGACCATTTTCCGGGCAAGAAAGATCATTCTGCTGGCCAATGGGGTCAGAAAACATGACGCAATCCGCACCCTGCTCGATAACAAGCATCTGGATCCGAGAATCCCGGCTTCGTGCCTCCAACTGCATGCAGACTGCACGCTGATTGTCGATGAAGCGGCCTATACCGGACAAGAGTAATGGAAAAAGAACGGGAAGTTAAGGTTTTAGGGATCGATCTGGAAGAATTTGAAGCCCGGCTTCTGGAAAAAGGCGCCAAACTGATCCGTTTTGAAAAACAGATCAATCTGCTGTTTGATCCGCCGGTTATGGAAGGTACGGATTCGTATTTGCGAATCCGTACCTCCCGGGACCTGAACTCCGGTGAAGAGAGCTCTGTACTCACGCTGAAAGTACATGAGAGTGCAGAACAGGTACGTACCAATACGGAATTCACCACACCGGTCTCTGACCCTGAAACGCTGTCGGACATTCTATGGTTAAGCGGCTTGGGCAAGCCCATTCATGCCGAGAAAATCCGAAAGTCCTATTTGTTGCGCGGCGCAAGGATCGATCTGGATCGCTGGGAAGAGGCGATCTATCCGGAGCCCTATGCAGAAATAGAAGTAGACACAGAAGAAAAGCTGGATGCCATCCTCACGTGGCTTTCGATCGACAAAGCGCAGGTGTCCACAAAATCCATCCGGCAGCTGATGGCGGAAATGAAAGAGAAAGAAGCGTGATATGGGAAAACTAACAAGAGAAGAAATCAGCTGGATTCTTTATGATTGCGGTAACTCCGCGTACTCCATGGCCATTACGACGGCATTGCTGCCGATTTACTTTGGTATGTTCCGCGGAGACGCCGGGATGGATCTGGGCTATTTTAATTCTCTGGCCAGTATTCTGGTTGCTTTAATGAGTCCGATTCTCGGAACGATTGCCGATTACAAAGGAAAAAAGATGCGATTCTTTTTGTTTTTCTTTTTAACCGGCGTATTGTGTACGGCTGCACTTGCGGTGGTACCGTTCGGGAATTGGCAGGTTCTGGTTCTTTTGTATGTACTCACCGTAATCGGATTTTCCGGTGCCAATATCTTCTATGACGCCTTTCTGGTGGATATAACCGACACAAGCCGGATGGATTCGGTCTCTGCACAGGGTTTTGCCTATGGATATATTGCCAGCATTATCCCGTTCGGTATTTCGCTGGCTGTCATATGGTTTGCCGGTATGGATAAAGCCTTGGGGTATCAACTGGGTTTTCTGATTACCGCCTTATGGTGGGGCCTGTTTACCATTCCCATGCTGCGACATGTACGACATCGCTATTATGTGGAACCGGTACATAATCCGGTGCGGGAATCTTTTACCCGCCTTTTGCATACTTTCCGGAACATACGCACATATAAAACAGTATTTACCTTTCTGCTTGCGTATTTTCTCTATATCGACGGGGTAGACACCGTCATCAAAATGGTAGTTCCCTATGCAACGGCTGTAATCGGACAGGACCTGAATATGTTTGTCTTGCTCGGAATCCTTCTAATCATTCAGATTATTGCGTTTCCCTGCGCACTGCTGTACGGAAAACTCGCGTATCGCTTCGGTACGCGCGCAATGATTGTCACGGGAATTGTCACCTATATCATATCGGTTGCTTTTGCTACATTTATCTCCGGTATTGTCCATATCTTTATTCTGGGCGCCATGATCGGATCCGCACAGGGAGGGATACAGGCGCTAAGCCGTTCGTATTATGCCTCCATCATTCCCAAAGAGAATTCCAACGAGTTTTTCGGTTTTTACAATATCTTCGGGAAATTTGCCGCCATTCTCGGGCCCTTTATTATGGCATTGGTCACCGATCTGACCGGTAATGCCCGCTTTTCTATTTTGGGCATACTGCCTATGTTTATAGGCGGCCTGCTTCTCTTTTTAAGTCTGCCGAAGACCGGCTTGCAAAAGGCCCCTCCGGTAGAAGGACGCTAATACAAAAAAAGAGCCGTTCGGGCTCTTTTTTCGTGCTTACTTACGATTGTGGTCATCTACCCATTCTTTGGCATTTTCTACGGCATCATCGGTAGGAATCGCGACATTGGAGTCTTCCAGATGACATTCTGTGCTGTCATACACTTCGGATTGGGGCTTTTTGTTGTCGGTTTCATTGCAATTTTCGCATTTGCCTTTTTTGTCTGTCATATCTTTCTCCTTTTTCCATTTTATTTTACTTGCTTACTTACCCATAGTATATCCTATTTACAGCTGTTTTAAACACATTTTTCCATTATTTGTTATACTGAAAGCAAAAGGAGATCCTATGAATCATATTGAATCCATTCTACACTTTTCCCGGCGGCTGGATGAAATGAAAACCGTATTGCGGAGAACCCGCGTTATCGCCACCGGGCAATTTGAAGACGATGCACAGCACAGCTGGCATATCTCTGCCATGGCGGTACTGCTGGCCGACTATGCCAATGAACCGGTAAATCTGGAAAAGACCATAAAAATGCTGCTCTTTCACGATGTTGTGGAGCTGGAGGCAGGCGATACCTTCTGCTACGATGTAAATGCCAATAAAGATAAGCAGGAGAGAGAAGCGATCGCGGCAAGAAATATCTACGGCCGCTTGCCGAATGCATTAGGTGAAGAATTGCTGTCTCTTTGGGAAGAATTTGAAAGGGGCGATACTCCGGAAGCGCGTTTTGCTGCCGCGCTGGACCGTGCGCAGCCCATTTTCAATAATTATTATGGCGGCGGAGGAAGCTGGAAAGAACACGGGATCAAACATTCCCAGGTTCTGGCGAGAATCGCACCGGTAAAAGACGGCTGTGCACCTCTGTATGATCATGTACGTAGTCTTGTGGAGGAAGGAGTACAAAAAGGATGGCTGATCGACGCGTAATTGTACCCGAAACCAAAGAAACCGTCTATCATTTACCCACTATTTTGCAAAACGCGACCGAACTGAAAGCCAGCGATATTCATATCGAACCGGGTCAGACATCTTTTCGCATACGGATTCGCATCGACGGACGGATGCAGATCAGCGATGAAGGCCCGATGACAGAACATGCCCCTCTGATCAATCGACTGAAGATCCTGTGCGGCATGGACATTACTGAAAAGAGAATCCCGCAGGATGGCGGTTTCACCGAACACTTTGACGGTCATCCGGTCGACTTCCGGGTATCGGTTGTGCCGGTTGCCGATGGGGAAAAAGCAGCGATCAGAATACTGGACGACCGGGCTATTGATCTGGATTATCAGAGCCTGGGCATCTGCAAATCCCACTGGGAAAGACTGGTGCATTTTATCGAAGCAAAATACGGTTTGCTCGTTTTCACGGGACCGACAGGTTCAGGTAAGACAACGACCATGTATACCCTGCTCAAAAGACTGAACCGAACGCACCGGCATATCATCACATTGGAAGACCCGGTGGAATACCGGCTTGACGGCGTCAATCAGATCCGCGTCAATGAACGCGTGGGATTGACCTTTGCAAGCGGTTTGCGTGCGATCCTGCGCCAGGATCCGGAGGTGATCATGGTAGGAGAGATCCGCGACACACAAACGGCAGAGATCGCTGTGCGTGCTGCCATCACCGGGCATTTGGTTCTTACCACGCTACATACGAATGACAGCCATGCAGCCGTAACACGCTTGATGGATATGGGCATTGAGCCGTATCTGATAGCGGCCTCTTTGTCCGGCGTATGCTCACAACGTCTGGTTCGAAAGCTCTGCAGCTGCAAAACGCCTCGCCCGGTGACGCCTGCCGAAGAAGCGTTGTTTACAGGTGCGCAGGTTGAGATCCCTTCGCAATTATATGAGAAAAACGGATGCGAGCACTGTCGCGGCGGCTTCAGCGGACGTACGGCCTTAACCGAAGTACTGCCGGTTTCCGAATCACTCCGCGACGGAATTTTAGCGGCGGAAGCCACCAAAAAGTTAAAGACACGCACGCCGGATTTTTCTACGCTTTTACAGGACGGACTGCGCAAAGCTGCTGCCGGTGAAACGACTTTGGGAGAAATTGTAGATGCAGTACGCGAGTAAAACACAAGAGAGGAAGCAAACAAGCAAGCGATTACCGAATCGTCTGCTTATTTTGTTTCTCCGCCAGCTGTCCATGCTGCTTGCAGGTAATATCGCGCTGGATAAGGCGCTTGCAATCATCCAAGAGAGCGGTGCAGGCAAAGAGATCCAAAAGACAGCAGAAGAACTCTATGGGCACATTGCGGGCGGTGCCGCCTTATCGGAAGCCATGCTGTATACCGGACGTTTTGCCCCTCTTTTGTCCGCCATGGCGCGTACCGGAGAAGAAAGCGGAACACTGCCCCGGATCCTGACCAATTATACGAATGCGTTGGAACGGCAGGAAACGACAAAAAAGAAAATCCATCAGGCGCTGATGTATCCGGTTTTACTGACGGTTGTCAGCATTTGTGTCGTGGTTTTTTTACTGATCAATGTGATACCCTCGTTTGCCACTTTATTTTCCGATGCAGGCATGCGCCTTCCATTACCGACCCGCATACTGATCGCTTTCAGTGTCGGTGTCGGAAATATCGGACCGCTGTTTTTCCTGCTTCTGCTTGGACTGTTTCTGCTTCTTGTGCTTGCAAGTCGTACACCTGTCGGTAAAGTGCGACTGCATACCCTTAGAAGAAAAATACCGTTTTTGGGTCGTCTGGACCGGGATATCCATACAGCCCGGCTGGCCGAACTGATGGCTCTGTTTTTTGAAAGCAATGTGGATCTCTTGCAGTTTCTGGATATTCTGGCACAAGGCACAAAAAACATTGCCGAGCGGGAGAATTTGCGCACCGTTCATGCCGGTATTCTGCATGGTATGTCGGTATCGGATGCCTTTCATTCTACCGGCTTTTATAATCCGGTATTTGTGTCCATGCTGCGTGTAGGGGAGGAGTCCGGACAGATCAGTCAGGTAACCGCATCCATAGCGGCCTATCTGGATCTGGATGTGCAGATGCGTTTGCAGCGGGCTACCGCACTTTTGGAGCCGGCCCTGATTTTGCTCTTGTCGTTTGTGATCGGATTTATCGTGCTGGCGATTGCCATGCCGATGTTTAATATGGTGAACTTGTACGACCTATAATACGGATGGCAGGAATTGAAAAGCCGTATGCCGTATGCTATACTTATAGAGTTGAAAACACACATGCGGTCTTCCCCTGGGGCTGTGCGCGAAAGCGTCTTCAGGTGCAGACAACCGCATGGAGGAAAAACAAACAGGAGGAACAAAATGGCAGTTATTTCTATGAAAAGCCTGCTGGAAGCAGGCGTCCACTTCGGTCACCAGACAAGACGCTGGAATCCGAAAATGAAGCGGTATATATTTACTGAACGCAACGGTATCTATATTATCGACTTGCAAAAAACCGTACAAAAAGTAGAAGAAGCGTACAACTATGTGCGCGATTTAGTTGGTGAAGGCGGCGAGATTTTATTTGTCGGCACCAAGAAACAAGCGCAGGAAGCCATTGAACTGCAGGCCAAACGATGCGGCATGCACTATGTGAATCAGCGCTGGCTCGGCGGTATGCTGACGAACTTTGAAACGATCCGTAAACGCGTGGATCGACTGTTCGAATTGGAAGCCATGGAAGAAGAAGGCTTGTTTGACGTACTGCCCAAAAAAGAAGTCATTCAGCTTCGTCATGAAGCAGATCGCCTGGAGAAATTCCTCGGCGGTATTAAGAATATGAAACGCCTGCCCAATGCCATTTATGTGGTGGATCCGAAGAAAGAAAAAATCGCGGTCAATGAAGCTCGTATTTTAGGCATTCCCGTCATCGGAATTATCGACACGAACTGTGATCCCGATGAAATTGACTATCCGATTCCCGGCAATGACGATGCAATCCGTTCGGTGAAGCTGTTAACCGAGACGATGGCCAATGCTGTAATTGAAGCCAATCAGGGAATGGAAGAAGAAGTAACGCCGCAAGAAAGTCAGGAACCCGGCGCAGAAGCAGCCGTTGATGAAACCGATAGCGCAGCGGAAACAGAAGAAGCCGCTGTTAATGAAGCAGAATAAGGAGGCTCTCGATGGATATAAAAGCAAGTGATGTAAAAGCATTACGGGAAAAAACCGGCGCAGGCATGATGGACTGCAAAAAAGCCCTGATGGAAAACGAAGGCAATGTCGATAAAGCCGTCGACTGGCTTCGCGAAAAAGGCATTGCAGGTGCAACCAAGAAAGCGGGACGTATCGCTTCTGAAGGACTTGTCGACTCCTATATCCACGGCGGACGCATCGGCGTATTGGTTGAAGTTAATTCCGAAACCGACTTTGTTGCAAAAAACGAAGAATTCAAACGCTTTGTTCGTGACATGGCCATGCAGGTAGCTGCCAGCAATCCGCAGTATATCTCCCGTGAAGATGTGCCGGAAGAAGAAGTTGCGCATGAAAAAGAAGTGCAGATGCAATTGGCACTCAACGAAAACAAAGCGAAAAAGCTTCCGGAAGACAAAGCGAAAATGATCGCAGAAAAAATGGTCACCGGTCGTATGGATAAATTCTATGAGCAGATCTGCCTCTTGGATCAGCCCTTCATCAAGGATCCCTCGGTGAAAGTGCAAAGCCTGCTGACAGATTTGATCGCAAAAATCGGTGAAAATATCCGTGTACGCCGGTTTGTTCGCTACGAAGTAGGCGAAGGCCTCGAAAAACGCGAAGAAGATTTCGCGGAAGAAGTCGCAAAGCAAATGCAATAAGACAAAGCCAAGGAGAACATTCGTGTTCTCCTTCTTTATAAAGGAGTTTCCATGAAATTTTCTCGTATCGTAATCAAATTAAGCGGCGAAGCTCTCGCGGGAGAAAAAAGATTCGGTCTGGATGACGATGTGGTCCTGCGCATAGCGAAGAGCATCTGCAAGGTACACGCCACAAAAACGGAAATTGCGATTGTCGTCGGAGGCGGAAATTTCTGGCGGGGCCGTACAGCGGTCGATATCGATCCCGCTTCGTCCGACTACATGGGTATGCTTGGAACGGTCATTAATGCCTTGCGCCTGCAGGCAAGCCTGGAATCCTTAGGTGTTGATACCCGGGTTCAGACAGCCATAGATATGGACAAAGTGGCTGAACCGTATATCCGTCGCCGGGCTATGCGACATATGGAGAAAGGCCGTATTGTTATTTTTGCAGCCGGTACCGGAAATCCCTATTTTACAACAGATACTACGGCCGCTTTACGCGCAGCCGAGATCAATGCAGACATTATTCTGCTCGGGAAAAAAGGGGTCGATGCCGTCTATGATAAAGATCCAAACCGCTTCTCTGATGCAAAAGCCTTCACTGCGCTAAGTTATATGGATGTTCTGCAGCGCGGATTGGGTATAATGGATGCAACGGCGACCTCTTTATGTATGGATAATCAAATCCCGTTGCGCGTATTCGGGATTGACGATCCCGACAATCTGATACGGGCGGCTGCCGGAGAAAACATAGGGACGCTGGTAGGGGGGACTGAATATGTATAAAAGCATTGTAAAAGAACTCGAAGGAAAATTGAAAAAGACGGCTTCGGTCTATTCGGAGGATCTGAAGAGCATCCGTGCCGGTCGGGCAAATCCCGCACTGTTGGACAAAATTGAAGTGGAATCTTACGGAGTGCCGACCCCGTTGAAGCAGGTCGCATCCATCTCTGCACCGGAAGCCCGATTGCTGGTGATCCAGCCCTGGGATCCGAATATGATCCAGGAGATTGAAAAAGCGATCCAAAAGTCGGATCTCGGCATTACACCATCCAATGACGGGAAAGTAATCCGGCTTCCTTTGCCCATCCTTACAGAAGAACGCAGAAAAGAACTGGTGCGTGTGGTCCGCAAGGAGCAGGAACAATCAAAAATCGCGGTCAGAAATCTGCGTAGAGATGCAATGGATACCGTCAAAAAAATGGAAAAGAATTCGGAACTCCGAGAAGACGAACTGCGCACGGCAGAGCAGGAGATCCAAAAAACGGTCGATAACGCGATTAAAGAGATCGACGCGATCACGGAAGCAAAAGAAACCGAGCTGCTTGAAATATAATAGCAGGCGTCAGGCGGCCCGTCGGGCCGCTTTTTTTCGGGGGAGACAAGGGAATGAAAACAAATAAGCCGGCGCACATCGCTATCATTATGGACGGAAACGGCCGCTGGGCAAAAAAACGCGGCCTGCCCCGTGTGTTGGGACACCGGGAAGGAATGAAACGGGTTATCGATATTGTTCGGCATGCCAGTCATGCAGACATTCAGGTCCTCACACTCTATGCCTTTTCGACAGAAAACTGGAAAAGACCCACCGATGAAGTGGAAGGACTCATGCGTTTACTGCTTTACTATGTGGAAACCCAGCTTACCGAACTGATTAAGGAGAATGTCCGTGTCCGGATCATCGGAGAACAAAGCGCCTTCTCACCGGAAGTAAAAGAAGCATTGGAGCGATCGGTTAACAAAACAAAACATCTGAACGGCATGATCCTGCAGCTGGCCTTAAACTACGGAGGCCGGGATGAATTAGTGCGCGCATTTCGCCGATTGCAAGCAAACGGTTCAGAGATAAATGAGTCCGCTATTTCTTCCGCCTTGGATACCGGGGAAGTGCCGGATCCCGACTTGTTGATCCGCACCGGGGGTGAAATGCGGCTGAGTAATTTTCTGCTTTATCAGGCCGCCTATGCAGAGCTGTATTTCACAGAAACGTATTGGCCCGACTTTCATGCATCTTCTTTAGATGCTGCCATAGAGGAGTTTTCGAGACGCCATCGGCGCTTCGGTGATGTTAAATGAAAAATGTGATTGAACGCGCCGTCATTGGCCTGATAATGTTGGCATTTGTTGGCGTGACGATTTTTTTGGGGCAACGCGCCATGTTTTTTGCGGCGTTTGCGCTGGCTACCGTCGGCTTTTATGAATTGAATTTCGTCTTGCAACAATGGGACATGCGAGCGTTTCGCGCACCGACCCTATCGTTCGGCACAGCAGCCCTCCTGGCTTTTTATTTCCACGAGGGCAAATTGGTTGTGGCGACAGGGATCCTCTTATTGATGGCTTCCGCTGTTTACATTGTTCTCAAATCGGACATTCATCCGAAGCGTGTCATCGGTTCGGTTTTTACGTTTATCTATATCTTTATCCCGTTCGGCATGTTGCTGGATATGCCGCATCCGTTGTATCTGTATCTGGTCCTGATTGCTTCATGGGGGACGGATACCTTTGCCTATGTGTTCGGCATGTTGTTTGGCAAACATAAGTTAATTCCGTCGGTCAGCCCGAACAAATCCATAGAAGGAGCCGTCGGCGGAACGGTTTTCAGTGTCTTTATGGCCTGGCTCTTGCTACGGCATATGGATGCAGAACATATTGTCTGGGCCACGCTGATAATGCTGGCCGCATCGATCCTGTCGCAGTTCGGGGATTTATTTGCGTCCAAAATGAAACGGGCCAGCGGACGAAAAGACTATGGCCGGATCTTTATGGGGCATGGCGGCGTTTTGGATCGTTTTGACAGTATGATCTTTGTGATTCCATTTCTTTATGCCATTTCCTATTGGCTGAATTTGTTAGGTTGGTGAAAAAGTGCTTACACTGTTGTGGTCAGTTTTTATCTTTTTGCTGGTTATTCTCTTTCATGAGTTTGGCCATTTTATCGTGGCGAAATCGCTGGGTGTCCGGGTTAACGAATTCAGCATCGGTATGGGCCCTGCCGTATTCCAGAAGGATACGGAAGAAACCAAATACTCCTTGCGCTTGCTCCCGGTCGGTGGGTATGTCAGCATGGAAGGAGAGGACGAAGCATCGGACGATCCGCGCAGCTTTTCACAATCGCCGGTATGGAAAAGAATGGCTATTATTGTAGCAGGCGCTTTGATGAATTTTGTGCTGGCTATGATTGTTTTGCTTTTTGCGTTTGGACTAAGCGGCAGACAAATTCCTGTCATTGCCTCCTTCCCGGAGGATTCCGCTTTGGAAAAAGCCGGTTTTTTACCCGGTGACCGCATTCTATCCATCGACGAAGAACCGATCAATGACTGGAACGAATTATTGGACCGTGTTGCCGGATTGCAGGAAGGCACACCGGCTGTGATCCGGGCTGAAAGACAAGAAGAAGTCTTTGAAGCTACGGTCATTCCCTATCAGGATGCATCGGGCCGCATTTTGGTCGGCATTATCCCGGAAACTGAAAAAGACCCCGCCTATGCGTGGGAAAATGCGATTGCTACCTTCGGGTTTATGCTCTCTGCGATGGTGGATTTTTTCCGCTCTTTATTCCGTGGAGCTGTCGGTTTGAATGATCTGTCGGGCCCGGTTGCCATTGTCGGTGCAATTGGACAGGCCAGTGCCGGCGGTATCTATTCGGTGCTCCTTTTGCTTGCCTTTATCAGCGTCAATGTCGGATTCTTTAATCTCTTGCCCATTCCGGCATTGGATGGCGGAAAAATGGTCTTTTTACTGATTGAAGCTATCCGCGGCAAACCGCTGCCGGTAGAAAAAGAAAGCATGGTGCATTTAATCGGTTTTGCCTTGCTGATGCTGCTCATCATTGTTGTCACATTTAAGGATGTGCTGCGTTTAGGTGTGTTTGGAGGATAAAATGAAACGAAAACCTACCCGAAGGATTCAGGTCGGAACGGTTGCTATCGGCGGAGGTGCACCGGTGTCTGTGCAGTCGATGACGAATACCGACACAAAAGACATTGCATCTACCGTCCGGCAGGTGCTGGCATTAAAAGATGCCGGTTGTGACCTGATCCGTTGCGCGATCAACGACGAAATGGATGCCAAGGCCATTTTCTCTATCAAGGAGAAAGGGGGACTTCCTCTTATTGCTGATATACAGTTTGATCATCGGCTCGCTTTACTGGCTCTGGAGAACGGATGCGATTGTTTGCGGATTAATCCCGGTAATATCGGCGGAGAAGAAAAAGTCCGGGCGATTGTGAAATTAGCTAAAGAAACCGATACGCCGATTCGCGTCGGTGTCAATTCGGGTTCATTGCATCAGTCCATGATCGACCGCTACGGCGGTGTGAACCCGATGAGCCTGGCAGAAAGCGCGCTTTTGCAAGTTAGACAATTAGAAGAAATGGGATTTACCCAAATAAAAGTCGCCATTAAATCCAGCCGTGTAATGGACACCATCCATGCCTGTCGTCTGTTTTCACAGAAATCAGACTATCCCTTACACTTGGGAATTACCGAAGCCGGACCGCCCAGTACCGGTCGTATTAAGTCTGCCGTAGGAATCGGTACTCTGCTTGCGGAAGGAATCGGCGACACAATCCGCGTTTCTCTGACAGCGGATCCGGTGGAAGAAGTACGAGCCGGAGTTGAAATCCTAAAGGCATGCGGTCTTCGTAAAGAAGGTCTGGAGCTGATTTCCTGCCCGACCTGTGCCCGTACAAAAATCGACTTGCTTTCCATTGTTAAAGAAGCGGAACAGCAGTTGCAGAATAAAAAAGTGAACGCCACCGTAGCGATTATGGGCTGTGCGGTCAACGGACCGGGAGAAGCCAGAGAAGCCGATATCGGAATTGCCGGCGGCAAGGGGGAGGGCCTTTTATTTAAGAAGGGAAAGATCCTTCGTAAAGTGCCGGAAGACCAATTGCTGGATGCGTTGCTGCAGGAAATTGCGCAAATGGAAAGGAATACAAATGAACCGGACAAGTGCAGCTAAAGAGGAAATGTTTCGTTCGGTCCGTGTTTATCAGGAGGAAAAGCGGATTGAATGCACACTGCTTCCAACCCATGCGGCCTCGGTCGAAACGCTCCGTGCTACATTAGCGGAGCGTTTTTACGGCTGGGACATACAGATCACATCAGAAGAAGCGCCGAATCCGGACCGGACCGCTTTTGCATGCGTGGAGGATTGCTTACTGGACGCTTTTCCTTCTTTGCGCGCGTATCCCGACGGCTACAGTATCGATATCGACGAAGATCATGTCCATCTTTTGCTGCCTCCTTTGTTTTCTGCGCGGTTCACCGATGAACACATCGCAGAAAAACTGCAAAATGTATTATTGGAACAATTTCCTGACGCATGTTTTCAGATTCATATGGAGAGCCTTGCACCGGAAGGAAATGACTGTACGCCGGACCCCGCTTTGTTTGAAAGCGTTGCCGTTAAAAACGGAAACCCGGCAAACAGAATCATTCTGCAGGCCGAGAGCTATCCCCGTTGGAAAAAACAGAATAAAAAACATGCCCCAGATCCGATCCCGATTGCCGAACTGCAGCGTGATACGCCGGCGGTCTGTGTGGAAGCGGAGATACTGGGTGTGGAACGCGATATGGTAACCAAACGCGGGCGTAGACTATTGCTCTTTGATATTTATGACGGAGACAGCACGGCTTGTTCTGTTTTGTTTGAACAATCCTACGGAGAAAAACACGCCGTCGAAACACAGATCAAAACCGGGGCCCGCTTTCGTATCTACGGGGAATACCGTTTCGATACCTATACCAATCACGATGTTTTGTCTGTTCAGCGAATGGATGCATTGCCCCGCATAGCAGAGTCAGACAATGTGCCGACAGCGCGGGTTGAACTGCATCTGCACTCTACGATGTCTGCCACAGACGGCCTGATCGACCCGAAAGCCTTATTTTCCCGCCTGAAAGAGTGGGGGCACCGTGCCGTAGCCGTTACGGACCACGGCGTTGTACAATCCTATCCCTTTTTTGCCGAACAGGCTAAAAAAACCGGAATCAAAGCCATTTACGGAATGGAAGCGTATATTGTGGAAGACCGTCCGCTCATTCTCAAAGGCCAGAAGGAAAGGTATGACCGTTATGTTGTATTTGACCTGGAAACGACCGGACTCAATCACAGACAGGACCGCATTATAGAGATCGGTGCCGTGAAAGTGGAGCACGGCCGGATCACCGAACGTTTCTCCCAGCTTGTGGACCCGCAGATCCCGTTACAACCGGAAATCGTCTCATTGACCGGTATTACAAACTCAGATCTGGCAGGGAAACCTACGATCGACAAAGTCCTCCCGGCGTTTTTATCTTTCGCCGAAGATTGTTTGCTGGTAGCTCATAATGCCACTTTCGATGTATCCTTTATACGACGGGATGCGCGTGCGCTCGGATTGCCTTTTTCTTTCGACAGTCTGGATACCTTGCCGCTTGCGCAACTTTTATTCCCGGAACAACGGAGCCATCGACTGGACCGAATGGCCAAAGCGTTGGATGTAAGACTCGATGATCATCACCGCGCGTTGGAGGACGCGGAGGCAACAGCCCATATTTTCTTTTCTTTGCTAAAACTTGCCGGTCTTTCCAAGGAATCCATTACCCCTGCTGTAAACGCCATTCCATCAGATCGGAATCCGGCTAAAAACCGACCGGTCCATATCAATCTGTTGGTGCAAACGCAGGAAGGATTGCGCAATCTGTATGAATTGGTGTCAGAATCACATTTGGATACCTTTTATATGACGCCGCGCATCCGGCGTTCGTCTCTGGAAAAAAGACGAACAGGACTTTTATTGGGCTCTTCCTGTGCAGACGGGCCGGTCGTAGCCGGCATGCTGGACGGGCTTGAAGAAGAGGAGATTCGAAATCGGATCCGTGCCTTGGACTATATCGAACTGCAGCCTCCTGCATGCTGGGCACATTTGATAAACCAGGGAAATGCTTCTGATACAGAAGACCTGCGCACGATACAAAAAACCATGATTCGGCTGGCAAAAGAAGAAGGAAAGCCGGTTGTAGCAACCTCCGATGCCCATTTCCTGCAAGAGAAGGATATGATTCTGCGCGATATCGTAAAAAGCGGGCGTAAAATGGCGGACCCGAAACAGCGAATGCCGGTGCACTTGCGTTCAACCGGGGAAATGCTGGCGGATTTTGCCTTTTTAGGGGAAGAATTGGCTTATGAAATCGTCGTCGAGAACTCTAATCGGATCGCAGACAGCATTGATTCCATTGTACCGGTTCTTCCCGGTACCCATACGCCGACGATTCCCGGTAGCGAAAAAATTCTTCGCGATCTGGTTTGGAAAAATGCGGTCCGTCAATACGGAGACCCGCTACCAACGATCGTATCGGAACGCCTGGAACGGGAACTGCATTCCATTATTTCCAACGGATACGCCGTGCTGTATATTATATCGGAAAAGCTTGTACGCAAATCCAATGAAGACGGGTATGTGGTTGGTTCAAGAGGATCTGTGGGCTCCTCATTTGTGGCTACCATGGCGGGTATTTCCGAAGTGAATCCCTTGGTTCCGCACTATTTATGCGAAGAATGCCAATACAGTGAGTTTATTGAAGACGGTTCTGTCGACACCGGGATCGACTTACCCAATAAAAAGTGTCCGGTTTGCGGTGCAACACTCAAAAAAGAAGGACATGATATTCCGTTTGAAGTCTTCTTGGGTTTTGAAGGAGATAAAGAACCGGATATCGATCTGAACTTTGCCGGAGAATACCAATCGGTAGCCCATAAATTTGTAGAAGAATTGTTCGGCAGGGAGAAGGTTATCCGCGCGGGGACCATCGGCACCATCAAGGACCGCACAGCCTACGGGTATGTCCGCTCGTATCTGGAAGAACGCGGAATTTTTGTGCATCCTGCGGAAGAACGGCGTCTGATGCGGGGCATTATCGGCGTGAAACGCACCAGTTCGCAGCATCCCGGCGGCATAATGATCGTACCGGAAGAAAGGCATATCCATGACTTCACGCCCATACAACGCCCGGCCGACAGTACGGACACCGATATTATCACCACCCATTTCAGTTATCGGGAAATCAGTGAGAGCATCTTAAAACTTGATATCTTGGGGCACGATGTGCCGACCACAATCCGGCTCCTGCAGGACATGACCGGTATAGCGCCGGATAAGATTCCGATGGACGATCGCCGTACCATGGACATCTTCTCCGGCCAGGCCACACAAACCGATATCTCCACGCTGGGCATACCGGAATTCGGCACGAATTTCGTTCAGGAAATGCTGCGGGACACACATCCCACGACATTCGGAGAACTCGTGCGAATCTCCGGGCTCTCCCACGGTACCGATGTCTGGTTGGGGAACGCAAAAAATCTGATTGACGACGGCATTGCCGAACTGAAAGATACGATCTGTACACGAGACGATATTATGCGCAGTCTGATCCTCTGGGGTCTGGAGAAAAAAGACAGTTTTGACATTATGGAATCCGTTCGGAAAGGATGGGGTCTCACCCCGGAGATGAGTGAGAAAATGCGTGCCAAGGGTGTACCGGAATGGTATATCGACTCGTGTCTGAAAATAAAGTATATGTTTCCCAAGGCACATGCGGTGGCGTATGTCCTGATGAGTTATCGCATCGCGTGGTTTAAGGTGCATTATCCGGCCGCGTTTTACGCCTCTTTTTTCACCATCAAGATTGCAGATATCCCCGCAGCGCTCCTTGCAGGGCAAAAAGAGTGCGCTGAATCACAGATCGCTTTGCTTGCAAAAAAAAGAAACGAGAAACTCTCCGCAAAAGAAGAGTCGGAACTGCTGATGCTAACGATCGGTCTGGAGATGTATGCGCGGGGGATCACCATGGCTCCCATCGATCTGTATGCATCCCCGGTGCACGCTTTTGACGCAAAAGACAAACTCGTTATCCCGCCTCTTCGGGCGGTGCCGTCGGTCTCCGATGCCATGGCAACCGACCTGGGAGAAGAAAGAGACAGGGAGTTTACTTCACAGGAAGATATTTTGCAAAGAACCCGTTTGAACAAAACCGCAATGGAAGGTTTGCGAAGCGTCGGCGCATTGGAAGGCCTTGCAGAAACCAATCAGCTTAGTTTCTTCTGATACCCAACGGATTGTCAGATATGTGATGCAATACTTTGCAACAATCAACTATTGACATAATACCGTGCATCTTGTATACTTGCCGTAATGTGATGATGAGAAGAGTATACAGAAACGTACTTCAGGCAGAGAGCGGCTTGCAAGGTGGAAGAGCGGTGTGGTACTTCTGTAGAAAAAAGACTCGGAGCATTGCGCCGGAACCCATGGGATGGCGCAGCGGGTCCGCCCGATACAGCGCAAGGGTATGATGGTACCCGATGAGCCGTTTTGTTGAGAAACAAACGGGAAAATAGGTGGTAACGCGATGGCTTCGCCCTGTTATAGGGCGGAGCTTTTTTGTTTGAACCTGCCATCAATACAATTAAAGGAGAATGGAAACATGAAAAGATTTTGGATTTTGCTGCTGGTTCTTTCGCTTTTGTTTGTCGCTTGTCAAAACGATGCACAATCCCCAGCCTCGGAAGCGGCAGAACAGGACACCGAAGCGGCTGCCGATGCAGCGCCGCAGGAGGATGCAGAAACCCCGGCTGCAGATTCTGACAAACTGGTCGTCGGGATGGAAGCAACCTATCCGCCGTTTAACTGGACCCAGCTGGACGACTCCAACGGCGCCGTTGCGATTAACGGCACGCAGGAATTCGCCGGAGGCTATGACGTGGAGATCGCAAAGCGCGTAGCCGAAGGACTGGGCAAAGAACTGGTTATTGAAAAAATGGAATGGGAAGGGCTGGAACCGGCTCTGCGCTCCGGTATTATCGATGCGATCATCGCCGGAATGTCTCCTTTGGAATCCCGTAAGGAATCGATCGACTTCTCCGACATTTACTATCAGTCCGAGTTCGTCATTGTCGTCTTAAAAGACGGTCCTTATGCCGATGCAAAAGGGATCAACGATTTTGCCGGCGCAACGATAACCGGACAGCTGAACACTTCGCACTATACGGTTATTGATGAGATGGAGGGCGTAAACAAAGACCCTGCCATGAGCGACTTCGGCGCGATGCGTGTTGCACTGGAATCCGGTATCATTGACGCATACGTGGCCGAACGCCCCGAAGGATTGAGTATTACGGAAGTAAAACCGAACTTCACTTACATTGTTCCCGAGCCGAATTTCAGTGCACCGATTGAAGAAGTGTCGGTCGCGGTCGGGCTCCAAAAAGGTAGCGATTTGGTCGAGCCGATCAATGAAGTGCTTAAGGATATCAGCGCGGAAGAGCGCGATGAACTCATGCTGAACGCGCTGAACAATCAACCGGGACAGGAATAAAATATTATGCATTTTAACCGTATCCAGGGAATCTTCCTGAATAATTGGCAATTTTTCCTGCGGGGGGCGATCAACACCGTGATTATTTCGTTGATCGCCACCCTGATCGGTTTTCTGATCGGATTGCTTGTCGGCATTATCCGTACCGTACCGGAACAGAAACCCGGTGGGAAACGCATTGTACAATGGATCGCAAACTGGTTGATGTCTGTGTATATTGAGGTATTCCGTGGCACACCGATGATGGTGCAGGCCATGGTTATCTTTTATGGCGTCCCTTTATTTACCGGCTATCAGCTGGATCGTATGCTGGCTGCCTTTTTTATTGTATCCATCAATACGGGCGCCTATATGGCGGAGGTGGTACGCGGCGGTATTTTATCGGTCGACAAAGGGCAGTACGAAGCCGCCAAAGCGATCGGTATGAACCATGTCCAGACGATGGTCTATGTCGTTTTGCCGCAGGCCATCCGCAATATCCTGCCCGCTGTGGGAAATGAATTTATCATAAATATTAAAGACACCTCGGTCCTGAATATAATCGGGGTAACCGAACTCTTCTTTCAAACGAGAACCGTGGCGGGAATCAATTACTTCTACTTTGAAACCTATTTCATCACCAGTCTGATTTATCTGTTTATGACCTTCACCATTACACGCATACTGCGTCGTATTGAAGACCGGATGGATGGTTCAAAAACGTATCAGCTGAATCAGCAGCAGGTATAATATGAGCAAATTAATTGAAGTGAAAAATATAAAAAAATCCTTCGGTGAGAACGAAGTGCTTAAGGATATCGACTTTCACGTGGACAAAGGCGAAGTGATTGTTATTATCGGACCCTCCGGATCCGGAAAGTCGACCTTGTTGCGCTGCATGAATCTGCTGGAAGAACCGGACGGCGGCGCTCTTTTGTTCAAAGGGGAAAATGTATTGGACGGGCAGCATGATCTGAATGCATTCCGAAGAAATTTCGGGATGGTGTTTCAGCAATTTAATCTGTTTCAATCCTATACGGTTTTGGACAATTGTCTACTGGGGCAGGAAAAAGTGCTCGGCAAAAACCGGGAAGATGCCGAAAAAATTGCGCTGAAAAATCTTGACTATGTGGGCATGACTCCGTTTATACATGCCAAACCCAAACAACTCTCCGGCGGCATGCAGCAGCGTGCTGCCATTGCGCGTGCGCTGTGTATGGAACCGGACGTTCTTCTGTTTGATGAGCCGACTTCGTCGCTGGATCCGGAGATGGTCGGAGATATTCTCATTACCATGAAGCAATTGGCAAAAGAGGGAATGACAATGGTTGTCGTTACTCATGAAATGCAGTTTGCCAGAGATGTCGCGGACCGCGTGGTCTTTATGGCAGACGGTTATATTGTAGAAGAAGCCAAGCCGGAAGAGATCTTCACCAATCCGAAGGAAGAGCGTACTAAGCTCTTCTTGCAACGCGTAGTGGATCGTTAGTTTTTTGTAAGAGAAGCGACGTACCTTTCTGTTATAATAGACACGAAGCATACGCTTCATAAAGGAGGTACGATTTCCATGAAGAAAAAAATACTCTGTTTCGTATTGCTATTTGCTTTGCTTCTACCGGGATCGGTTTTTGCCACATCTATCGATACGACGGTTATTAATGAGAAATGGGGGAAGCCCACGTTTGCCTGGGGCGCTTCGCTCAGTGACCCGGAGCGGGAAGAAACGATGCGTTTATTGGACATCGCCGCGCCGGAAAATGTAAACAGTGTGTCCGTGACCGGGCAGGATCTGGTCAAGTATCTGGGAGACGGGATCGACAGTACCGATTCCATGATTTCCTCCGTGTTGGTGACCCGGCAGGACAAGGGCCGCGGGGTGGAAGTGGAAATAAAAACACCGGACAATATCACGCAGATCTCCGCCAATCAATACGCCAATGCGGCAATAACAGCGGGTGTCACCGATGCGAAGATTTTAGTCGGCGCCGTCCGGCCGGTGACCGGTGAGAGTGCATTAACCGGTGTGTTCAAGGCTTTTGATGCCAACGGCGAAGTTTTGGATCAGGACCGGATGCAGGTTGCACAGGAAGAAATTGACGCAACAAACGAAATTGTGCAGGCCAATAAGGATGACAGCGGTTTTACCACAGAACAGTTTAATGCCGCTATCACCGAGATTAAGGCACAGCTGCAGGCATTGCGGGAAAAACAGGGAGAGCTTGCCACCCGCGAAGACATTGAACGCATTATCAATGATGCATTGGCAAAGTTTCAGCTCGATCACATCATTACCAGCGAGCAGATTGACCGCCTGATTTCCCTGTTCGAAAAGTATCAGAAAACCGATGCGGTGCTTGCCCCGGAAGTGAAAGAACAGTTGAGCCAATTAGGAGACAAATTGGGCGATATTTATAAGCAGGCGCAGGAAACCGGTCTGTTGGATCAGATTGCCGCTTTCTTCCGTCAGCTGTGGGAAGCGATTAAAAATATCTTCCAGTAAACAAATTGAGAATCGGCGGATACCTGTATCCGTCGATTCTTTTTTTATACTATAAGTACAACGCATTTTTGCGGATTCGGCCTTTCATTATGCATGAACTCTCTGTAAATCGGAAAAAATAGCCGTCCATTTTTATAAGCCTGCTATACATTGCGGTAAAATTGCCAATTTCTTTGTGCGCAAAGGCAGTTGATTTAGTGTATAATGGATGCACATTAAGCATAGGAGGGAATCATGTCGCTGAATCGGAATGACTTTCAGGCCATCCAAAGAGCGCTGGAAAATAATTTTCTGTATCGCAACGACGAAGACTCGCTCCATGTGTTGCTGTCGCTATTGGAAAATGAGTACCGCGTAAAAAAGCTAAAACCTAAATACACTTGTATGCGCTCTATTGCGCGCAGTATTCGCCGGGTACTTAGAAACAGGCAGGATGCGCGGGAGATTGTCGCAACGCTGACCCGCATCTTAAGTGAAGAGATCAATCGTCTGGAATTTGCGGTGTATTTAGAGGGATATTCGCTGGGTTATCAGGATAAGGACTGGACCGACCGACTGGAAATGGCCACATTGGAACAGATTCCGGTCGAGGATTTATATAATCGGCAGAGTTTGTTTCATACCCGTCTGAACAGCGATCTCCTGGTTCTGAAAAATCGCCTGATAGATCAGATTGAAGAACATACGCCAAATTACAAGCGTTTAAGCGTTCTTACGAGCAAGTACTGTGAAAAGCGTGTTTACCGAAAAGTTATGAAACTGAACACCTATCTGCATAAGCAGTTGGTTTTATGGCAGGATGATCGTTCGGAACGCATGGCGATCACAGAACCCGCTATACTTGTAACCGGAGAACTGGAAAGAATTTACGAGCGCATTGTCCGCGCCTACGCGAAGAGCATTCAAAAGCTGTTTAAAGAAGCCTACTGGTACGGCCTGAATGACCGGGTTATCAGCCGCTACTAAGCAACACGGGGAGAGTCTCATAAACGGATTCATACAAGGGATCCTACGGGGGAGAATCAAATGATCAAATCACCGGATAATATGCGCAAAGCGCAAGTGGAAGGACCGCGAGGCGGAGAAGGTATCGTGGAGTTCACGTATATACTGGAAACGGAGGAAATGGCGGACTCCTGTACCATGTTTGCCCGGCTCTATCTGCATCCAGGTGCCTCGGTCGGAGAGCACAGCCATACCGAGGATGCGGAAGTCTATTATATTCTCACCGGGACACTGGAAGCCGATGATAACGGGACGATAAAAACGGTTGGCCCGGGGGATGTCATTTACACGGGGGACGGCGCGTATCACAGCATACGCAATGTAGGGGAGCAAACGGCTGAAATGCTGGCTGTGATCCTTACGTAATTTGTTACAATTGAATAAATATGGTATAATAAATTGATTTGAGAGTGGGCTGGCCCACTCTCGCTTTTTTACAAAACAGCAAAGAGGGGAGACAAATATGAAGAGTATGGATTTTGAAACGCAGTTTTCCCAACCGCTCAAAGATCTCGGAGTGGATCTGATTGAAGTCGAGTTCAAAAAAGAAGGTCGCCATCAGGTGCTCCGCTTCTATATCGATTCCAAAGAAGGGATTTCGATGGAAGACTGCGAGCGCGCCAGTCGATATATCAGCCAGGTGTTGGATGAAACCGATCCGATTTCCGGTTCCTATAATCTGGAGGTCAGCTCGCTGGGGTTGGACCGAGCCATGAAAAAGGACAAAGAGTTGGAAAACGCCATCGGTAAAGACATTATCCTGCGTTTTTACGGCACGGAAGACGGACAGAAAGAAATATCCGGTACGCTGATCGGTTTTGACGACACCGTGTATCGGATTACGGTTGAAACAGAAGAACGGGCATATGCCCGCGACTCGGTTGCGAGCATTCGCAAGCAGATAAAATGGTAAGGGGGAGAGTATGGACGCTGATTTCATTCTGGCGTTAAACGAAATTGAAAGGGAAAAGGGGATACCGAAGTCGGTCATTTTTGATGCCCTAAAAAAAGCTCTGGAAAAAAGCTATGAAAAGAATTTCAACGACAAAGCCAATGTCATCGTTGAAATTGACGAGGAATCCGGAAAGATCGATGTTTTCTCCCTTCTGGATGTAGTGGAGGATGTACACGATCCCGTAACCGAAATTCTGTTGGACAGTGCCAGAAATATGCAGGCAGGCGTAAAAGTGGGCGATGTGATCCGTAAGCCGGTTACGCCCAAGGACTTTGGCCGCATTTCGGCACAAACGGCCCGAAATATCGTCATTCAGAAAATCAAGGATGCCGAACGGGAAGTGGTATACAATGAATTCGCGGATCGGGAAAAAGAAATGATCACCGGTACGGTACAGCGCTATGAACGAAACAATGTATATATCAATATGGGCCGTACCGAAGGGCTTTTGCCTCTATCGGAACAGGTGCCCGGGGAACGCGTGGTAGCCAATCAGCGCATGAAGCTTTTTATCCAGGAAGTGCGCAATTCTCCGAAAGGCCCCCAGATTGTTCTTTCCAGGGCCAATCCCGGCCTGGTTATCCGTATGTTTGAAACGGAAGTGCCGGAGATCTCTGACGGGGTTGTCGAAATCTTTTCGATCGCACGCGAAGCCGGTTCCCGCACAAAGATTGCCGTATTTTCCCGCGATGAAAATGTGGATCCGGTCGGTGCCTGTGTCGGTTTCAAAGGAGCCAGGGTGCGTGCCATTGTCGATGAACTCGGCGGGGAAAAGATTGACATTATTGTTTGGGATAAAGATATCCGCACATTTATTGCCAATGCGTTAAGCCCCTCCAAAGTCACCCGTGTCATCGTAAAAGAAAAGGAAAAGACGGCGCTGGTCGTCGTTCCGGATGATCAGTTGTCGTTGGCCATCGGAAAAGAAGGGCAAAATGCCCGCTTGGCAGCAAAGCTGACCGGCAGGAAGATCGATATCAAAGGGGAATCTTTTGTAACAGAAGAAGAATTGGCAGAAGATGTGCCTGTCAGCCCCACACCGTCCGATTTCTTTGATGCCATTCATGAATTGCAGACAGAATCGACGGATGAAACAGAAAATGAACCCTGGTTCGATGAGGTACAAGCGGAGGATCTGCAGACCGATGAAGATAGCGTAACGGCGGCAGACGATCCCATAGAGGAGAATGCAGACAATGAAACCCAGGAAAATCCCCCTGCGTAAATGTATCGCCTGTGAAAAACAGTTTCCGAAAAAGGATCTGCTTCGGATCGTTCTTCATCCGCAGGAGGGAGTCGTGATAGATCCCGGCGGTAAGAAAAACGGACGCGGCGCCTATATTTGCAAAAAAGAGGAATGTATCCTCCTGGCCAAGAAGGCAAAAAAACTACAACACGCATTAAAAACCAATATCGAGGATGGCGTATATGAGCAAATAATTGAGTTATTGCAGTCATCCGAATGATCGCATTCGGGAGGTGCGCGAATGAGCAAAAAACGAGTCTATGAACTGGCAAAAGAGTTGAATGTCTCCAGCAAAGAACTGATGAACATGCTGGAAAAACGAAATATTAAAGTAAAGAGTCACATGGCCATGCTGACCAGTTCCGAAGTGGAACAGATTCAAAAAGTCATCAAGGAACACGGCAGCATCGACAATGTGCCGAAAGCCCCTGTGCAAAAGGCAGCCGAGCCCAAGCCGCAAAACAATAAGGCAAAACCGGCACAAAAAAATCCGGCCCCGCAAAAGAAACCCGCAGGGCAAAACCATCCGCAGGATGCGGATAAAAAAGAAAACCGGGGATCCCGTAAAGAAACACCAAAAAAGAACCCGGCGCAAAAAGACCGCTCCCAACAAAAATCCCGGCGCGGGCAGCAGGCACAGCAGGGTAAAAACAAGCGTGGCCGTCAAAAACAAGCCCCGCAAAAGAAAGAAATGCCGCCGATTGATTTGGACAAAGAAGTGGAAATTGAATCCAATATCGTTGTGAAAGACCTCTCCCAAAAGCTGGGGATCGGCGTCAGCCAACTGATGGGAAAACTGATGATGCTGGGTGTTATGGCCAATCAGAATCAGGAGATCGGTTTTGAATATGCCGAATTGGTCGCATCGGAATTCGGACGGAAAGTCGTACTGAAAGAATCCCGCCATACGCTGGATACGGAGTCGGAAACCGGCGATATTTTCGGTCTGGATTTTGAGGACAAAGAAGAAGAATTAGTACCACGTTCTCCGGTAATCACCGTCATGGGGCATGTTGACCACGGAAAAACCTCACTTCTGGACGCCATCCGCGACACCAATGTAACCCGCGGGGAAGCCGGCGGAATCACACAGCACATTGGTGCATACACAATTACCATTCAGGGTGAGAAGATCGTGTTTTTAGACACCCCCGGCCACGAGGCCTTTACGACCATGCGTGCGCGCGGTGCCATGGTTACCGATCTGGCAATCCTTGTGGTTGCCGCCGACGACGGCGTCATGCCGCAAACCATTGAAGCGATCAATCATGCGAAAGCCGCGGAAGTCCCGATTATTGTGGCTATCAATAAAATGGATAAACCCGATGCAAATCCGGACCGAGTCAAACAGGAATTGGCCGAGCACGGTATTGTTCCCGAAGAATGGGGCGGTGATGCCATTATGGTTGAAGTCTCTGCGCTGAAACACGAAGGAATCGATGATCTTTTGGAAATGATCCTGATGGTTGCGGAGATGCAGGAGCTGAAGGCAAATCCCAAACGCGCCGGTATCGGTACGGTTATCGAGGCCCAGCTCGACAAGGGTAGAGGCCCCGTTGCTACCATCATTGTGGAGAAGGGAAGCTTTCATGCTTCGGACATGGTGGTTACCGGTTCCTCCAGCGGACGTATCCGCGCAATGTATGACGATAAATGGAAACAGATCAAAAAAGCAGGCCCGTCCATGCCGATTCAGATTCAGGGCTTATCGGATGTACCCAACGCAGGCGATAAGATCTTTGTGGTAGAAGATGAACGTACGGCCCGCGGATATGCCGATCTGGTGAAAGCACAACAAAGGGAAGATATGATTCAGACCGGGCAAAAAGTCTCCCTGGATGATTTGTTTGAACGGATCCAGGAAGGGGAACTGCAGGATCTGAATATCATCGTAAAAACCGATGTCCGTGGCACCATAGATGCGGTGCGGCAGTCTTTTGAAAAGCTCTCCAATGACGAGGTGCGGGTAAATATTATCCATGGTGCCGTAGGCGGTATCACGCAGTCGGATGTGCAGCTGGCCACGGCTTCCAATGCGATCATCATCGGTTTTAATGTCCGTCCGACACAAGTTGCCCTGGATATGGCAAAAGACGAAGATGTGGATATTCGTACGTACCGGGTTATTTACGAAGCCATTGACGATATTGAAGCGGCAATCAAGGGGATGCTTGCGCCCACGCTGGAAGAAGAAGTCATCGGCCGGGCCGAAGTCAGACAGACCTTCCGGGTTCCCAATGCAGGTACTGTGGCGGGTATCTATGTCAGAAGCGGAAAAGTAACTCGCAATGCATCCATCCGCTTATTGCGGCAGGATATTGTCATTTTCGAAGGGAGCATTTCATCTTTGAAACGTTTCAAAGATGATGCCCGAGAGATAAACACCGGTTATGAAGGCGGCCTCAGTATAGAAAACTACAATGATGTAAAAGAAGGCGATATTATCGAAGCCTACATCATTAAGGAAATCGCGCAGTAGGAGAAGGATATGAACGAAAAAAGACTCGATCGGATCGGGCATGAAATCATGAAAGTCGTTTCTGAAAGCATCCGTGACATGAAAGATCCGCGCATGCATCCGTTAACCAGTGTCACAAAAGTAAAAGTGACGAATGATCTCAGTTTTGCCGAGATTTTTGTATCGGTCTACGGAACAAAAGAAGAAAAGCAGGATACTCTCTATGCATTGGAGAATGCGACCGGCTATATCCGAAAATCGATCAGTGCCAATATTGATTTGCGTCATACACCGGAGCCGAAGTTTTCGTTGGATGAAACCATGGAAGAAGCTTCCTCTATGGAAGCACTGATACGGGAAGTGCGGCAAAGGGACAAAGAAATGGAACAAGCCCGCAATGAGCAGGAGTAGGATTTTAGCAGAAATTCAAAACGCGAAGCATTGTGTTCTTGCCACGCATTTTCAACCCGACGGCGACGCCTTAGGCTCTGTTTTGGCCTTAGGTGAAGGAATCCGCGCAATGGGGATCCCGTGCACGGTTCTTTCTCCCGGGGAGGCCCCTGCTAATTTACAGTTTATGCCGCTTTTGTCATTGATGCAAAACGAAATGCCTGAGGATGCGGACGTATTTATCGCACTCGATGCGGCAGAAGCCGCCCGGGTTGCGCCGGATCCCGCTTTCATCCAAAAAGCCAAGCGAACGATCTGTATCGATCATCATCGCTCCAATACCGGCTATATGGATTTGAACTGGATCGATCCCGACGCCGGTTCTACCTCCGAGATGGTCTATGCACTTTTGGCCGATACGAAAAACCCCTTAACCGCCGCACAGGCAGCCTGGTTGTATGTCGGTCTGGTTACAGATACCGGGCGGTTCTTGTATTCCGGTACAAGCGCCTCCAGTCATACCATGGCCGCTGCCTTGTTTGATTGCGGTATTGATCGCGACGAGATCCACAGAAGGCTCTTTCAATCCCAACCCAAACGGGATTTTGAATTATACCGGCAATGCCTGGAACGGGCGGTTTTTTACCGAAACGATCAACTGGCCTTATCGTGGATCACCCTGTCCGATCTGAAAAAAACCGGTGCATCATCGGATCAGACTGACCCGGCTCTGCATGCGCTTCGGGATATTGAAGAAGTAGAAATGAGCGTTTTGCTGAAAGAACAAGAGGATGCGCAATTCAAAGTCAGCCTTCGTTCCAAACGTTTTGTCGATGTATCGGCCATTGCGGCCCACCTGGGCGGTGGAGGGCATCTGCGCGCAGCAGGATGCACCGTAACGGGCGATTTGGAAACCGTTAGGGCCAAGGTACTTGCCGCTACGGATGCGGTCTGGAAAGCGCAATGAACGGCTTTTTACTGATTGATAAACCGGAAGGACTCACAAGCCACGGCGTTGTGGGCCGGGTTCGCCGCATCACGGGAATCCGGCGGGTCGGCCATACCGGCACACTGGATCCGATGGCTACCGGCTTGTTGCCGATTTGCATCGGCCACGCCACGCGCATGAGCGAATATATGCTGGCCGATGATAAAACGTATCAGGGGCAGCTCATCCTGGGATACACATCCGACACCTATGACCGCACCGGTGTGTGCACAAAAAAAGCCGATTCTTCTGTGGATGAAAAGACCCTCAAAGCCGTATTTGCGTCGATGACCGGCAAGCAGCTTCAGTTGCCGCCAATGTACTCGGCCAAAAAAGTCGGTGGCAAAAAGCTCTACGAATTAGCCAGGGAAGGAAAAGAGATCGAAAGAAAACCCAGTCCCATCGAGATTTACTCTTTGGAACTCCTTTCTTTTGCCGAGCAGGAAGCGACCTTTTCCGCAGCGGTCTCCAAAGGCACGTATATACGGAGCCTTGTTCACGATATCGGGGAAAAACTCGGTTGCGGTGCCGTATTGAGCGCCTTGCGACGGATCCGAAGCGGCGCCTTTTCGATTGAACAGAGTCTTACCCTCGAACAGATAGAGCAAATGTCTGCTGACGAACTCCGCCCGCATTTACTCCCTGCAGACTACGCCATAGCGGATGCGCCGGCTCTTATTACCGATGAAGACACCGGCCGCCGGTTGACACAGGGCCAGCGGATTGCCACAAAAGAATCCAACGCGCCTCTATTGCGTGTATACGGTAAACAGGGCTTTTTAGGCCCCGGCGCGATTCAGGATGGCGTCTTGAAACTGATGAAAGTACTGGAGAATAAAGAGTAAACAATATGATAATAGTAGATCTTGATTCGCTGCAGATATCGAAGGAAAATGCGATCGTCGCGTTGGGAAACTTCGATGGAATGCATCGCGGCCATCAAAAACTGTTTCAAATAGCCGTACAGGAACACCGTACAAAGGGAATTACCCCCTCGGTACTATTATTTAAAACGCATACAAGGGAAGCGTTTCGGGCGCATTACAAACAGCTGCAGTCCTTGCAGGATAAGATCGAAACCGCTGCCCGATTCGGTATAGAAAAGGTGTTTTTACTTTCTTTTACCGAGCAGATCCTGCGCTTGAGCCCGGAGGCCTTCGTGGATCAGATCCTGATCCAGTATTGCAATGCCTCTGCTTTGGTTGCAGGTACCAATTATACTTTCGGCTACCGTGCGCGCGGGGATGTACTGCGCTTATCCGACATTGCGAAAAGCCGGCGCCTCGATCTGCATATCGCGCCGGAGATCACACACAACGGCGTTATGATCAACAGCACGATGATACGGGCCGCCGTTCATGCGGGGGATATTAGAAAAGCCGCGGTGCTTTTGGGACAGCCCTATCAGATCCGCGGAATCGTTGGACCCGGGCGGCGTCGCGGACGCCATTTGGGATTTCCTACGGCCAATCTGCAGCTGCAGTTTCCGTATTGTCTTCCGCCGGATGGCGTCTACTTCACCTGGATTACAATCGACGATACCCGGCATCCTTCCCTGACAAATATCGGAAACAATCCGACCTTTGAAGGAGCGGAACGAAAAATAGAAACGTATGTCATGGATTTTTCCGGCGACTTGTATGACCGGGAAGTCCGCCTGGATTTTGTGGAATACTTCCGACCGGATATGCGATTTGACAATAAGGAAGAACTGATTGCACAAATGCAGCGCGATGAAAACGAAGCCCGGCGTCTGCTGATTGAAATGCCGTTGCATAAACGAATCTGAAGGAAAAACTTTTACAGTTTGCCTGTATTATGATATAATTTGTCTGTTACTCATGCTGGGTTGGCGAATCTCCGACGTCTCCGCGGTATGAGCGAATGAATAAGAAAACGGAGGATTAAACCCATGAACATCACAAAAGAAGAAAAGCAAAGAATCATCTCGGAATATGGACAAAACGAGACCGATACCGGTTCACCGGAAGTGCAGATTGCCATTATGACCTTTCGCATCCGCGCATTGACCGAGCACTTGAAAAAGAACAAAAAAGATCACCATTCCCGACGCGGTCTGTTTATGTTGATCGGTAAAAGAAAAGGACTCATGAACTATCTGCAAAAGAAAGATATCGAAAAATATCGTACTTTGATTCAGCAGTTGGGTATACGAGGATAGAGAGCGGCTTGTCCGCTCTTTTTCGCATGAATAGGAGGATATATGGAACGCGTTTACACACATGATTACTGCGGACAGAAACTCACTGTTACCGTAGGAAAACTGGCAGAACAGGCAAACGGTGCGGCTCTCATCCAATGCGGCGATACGATGGTCCTGTCTACGGCCACTGCGTCAACTTCGCCTCGCGAGGGAATCGACTTTTTCCCGCTAAGCTGTGATTTTGAAGAAAAACAATATTCCGTCGGAAAAATCCCCGGTGGTTTTATTAAACGAGAAGGCCGACCCACAGAGAAAGCGATTTTATCGTCCCGCTTGATCGACCGGCCGTTGCGCCCGCTGTTTCCTGACGGATTCCGTAACGATGTACAAATTGTAGCCACGGCATTTTCCGTCGATCAGGATCACGCGCCGGACATCCTCGGCATCTGCGGTGCATCCATTGCCCTGACCCTATCCGATATTCCTTTTGACGGTCCGATTGCCGCTGTTTCGGTTGCCTATGTAAACGACGAATACATCCTGTATCCGAATCAGGAGCAAAGAGAAAACTCCAGACTGAGCCTGACCGTTGCCGGCTCTGCAGAAGCCATTATGATGGTGGAATCGGGAGCGGATGAGCTCACAGAAGACGAAGTCCTTGAAGCCATACTTCTGGCCCATGAAGAAATTAGAAAGTTCTGTGCCTTTATCGAGACCATCCGGGAAGAGGCAGGAAAAGAAAAAATGGAAGTCCAGATAGTCGGTATTCCAGCAGAGATCGATCAGGCAGTGCGCGCCTTTTCTTTGGAACGCGTAAAAAGCGCCATGCAAAACACCGACAAAATGGAAAGAGTCAAGCAAATGGAAGAAATGGAAGCAGAAACGCTCGCGCATTTTGCCGAAACCTTCCCCGAAGAAGAAAAAACGATTAAAGACATACTTGGAAATATTGAAAAAGAAGAAGTACGCCGCCTTATCCTGGAAGACAAAGTGCGCGTCGACAATCGTGCCCTGGACGAGATCCGTCCGCTTTCCAGTGAAGTGGGCTTCCTGCCCCGAACACATGGCTCGGGCCTGTTTAAACGCGGACAGACCCAGGTGCTTTCGGTAGCGACATTGGGGGCACCCGGTGATGCACAGTCTTTGGACGGTATCATGGAACAGGAAGACAAGCGCTATATGCACCACTACAATTTCCCGCCGTATTCGGTCGGTGACACCCGCCCCATGCGCGGTCCCGGCCGTCGGGAGATCGGACACGGTGCGCTGGCCGAACGTGCGCTGATCCCGATGCTTCCGAGTCACGATGACTTTCCCTACACCATGCGCGTTGTATCCGAGGTATTAAGCTCCAACGGATCCAGCTCGATGGCCAGTGTCTGCGGTTCGTCGCTTGCTTTGATGGACGCAGGGGTTCCCTTGAAGGCACCGGTTGCCGGGATTGCCATGGGACTGATCAAAGACGAGGACCACGTCTCTATCTTAACGGATATCCAAGGTCTGGAAGACCATTTGGGCGATATGGATTTCAAGGTCGCAGGTACACGCGACGGGATCACCGCCATGCAGATGGATATCAAAGTCCGCGGTATTACGCGCGAAATCCTGACAGAAGCCCTCGAAAAAGGCAAACGCGCCCGACTCGAGATTCTGGACTCGATGGAACAAACTATATCCGGTCCCCGCGAGAAACTGTCCGATCACGCGCCCCGTATCTTCACCATAAAAATCCATCCGGATAAAGTGCGTGAGGTTATCGGACCGGGCGGAAAGGTAATCAACGGCATTATTGCGGAAACCGGCGTGAAGATTGATACGGAAGACGACGGAACCATTACGGTAACCGGTCAGGACGGCCCCAGCGGAGAAAAAGCCGTTGCCATGATCGAAGATATTGTACGCGAAGTAGAAGTGGGAGAGGTGTACACCGGCAAGGTAACCCGCCTAATGAACTTCGGCGCATTTATGGAAGTCCTGCCGGGGAAAGAAGGCCTTCTGCACATTTCAAAAATCTCTTACGACCATGTACCCAAAGTGGAAGATGTGCTGAAAGTCGGCGACGAAATGCTTGTAAAAGTGGAAGAGATCGATCGGCAGGGCCGCATTAATCTCAATCGAAAGGTACTGCTTCCCAAACCGGAAGGTTACAAGGAATCCGATGACAGACCCCAAAGATCCCCGCAACGCAGAGATCGTGGACCCCGAAGAGACAAAGGCAGAAATTAATGCCGGTCTTACAGATTAAAAACACAAGCCATCACCCGCTTCCTCAGTATCAAAGTGAGGAAGCGGCCGGTTTGGATTTGCAGGCTTTTTTACCGGAACCGGTCACCCTGAAACCTCTCGAACGGTGTTTGATCCCAACGGGTTTGTATATTGCCATCGATCCCTGTTTCGAACTGCAGGTGCGCGCGCGTTCCGGGCTAGCCCTGAAACACGGCATCACCTTGGCCAATGGAGTCGGAACCATTGACAGCGACTATCGGGGGGAGATCGGGGTCATTGTGATCAACCTTTCCAACGAACCCTATATTATTCACGATGGCGACCGGATCGCACAAATGGTTTTTGCAAAAATTGAAAAAGCTCGGGTCATGGAAGTGGAGTCCCTCACAGACACCCGGCGATCCGACGGCGGCTTCGGGCATTCTGGCTATTAGAATGCCTTTTGTTTTGGTATACTGAGGGAAGGAGGGTAAGATGGCAAGAAGAAAAACCAACAATCGAAAAAAGACGGCGCATGCGATCTTAAACGCAAAGAATATTTCCCTGTTATTTGTCCTGTTACTGGCCGTATCCTATATTTTTCTCCTAAGCCGCCAGACCGGCGTGCTGGGTATCTGGATCCGCTCGTTCTATTATTTCTTATTCGGAATCAGCGCCTATATCATCCCTTTGTATCTGATCGGTCTGATTGTTTTAGTGCGGACCGGACACTTCCGCGGGCGTGTACGCTTTTTGTTCTTATGGACAGGCGGTCTGCTGCTCCTGTTTTTTGCCTGCTTATCCATCTATTATTCCCTAACATGGAATTTCGGCACGCATCTTGCCTATACACGAGCCTTATCTGAACAGGGACGCGGCAGCGGCGTCATCGCGGCTGCACTCGGCTGGCTTCTTAGGCGCTTATTGGGTACGGTCGGCAGCACCGTTATTCTTATTCTCTATCTGGCCACAGGACTCATGCTTGCATTATCCCTGTCTGCACGCGAGGTATGGCAGGTTGTTGGCCATGGGCTGCAAATTGCCTGGCACAAAAGCCGCCGGTTTATACAGGAAAAACGCGCCCGGTACAATGAAACAAAAAAAGAGAAAGAGCTGCAAATATCCGAAGAACCAGCCGCAGAAACAGAAACCGCATCCGAACCGGTTTCGCAGAAATCCTTTGTGTTTCAGGACTATAAAAGCCAGGCAGAAACAGAGAAGGAAAGCGAAAAACCGGGGCAGATCAATATCGGAGAACTGCATACCGGCCATAAAGTGATCTCCACTTATGAACTTCCGCCCATATCAATTTTGGAAGCGGCCCCGGCGGGATCCGTCGCCGAAAAAAGCGACATTGCGCGCAGTGCGGATCGCATCGAAAACACACTGACCAATTTCGGTATCGATGCCAAAGTCACGCAAGTCAACCGGGGACCGACGGTCACCTGCTTTGAACTGGAACCGGCCCCCGGGGTAAAGGTCAGTCGGATTGTCAATCTGTCGGATGATCTTGCCCTGAATCTGAGAGCTTCCGACATACGCATTGTGGCTCCGCTTCCCGGCAAAGCAGCCGTAGGGCTGGAAGTGCCGAATGACACGAAGGATATCGTAAAGATTCGCGAAATTATCGACTCCAAAGAATTCACCGCTACATCGGCGGGTCTTCCGTTTGCTCTGGGAAAAACCATCAGCGGCAAACCGATTGTATCCGCGATAGAAAAAATGCCGCACTTGCTGATCGCCGGCGCGACGGGTTCCGGTAAAAGCGTGTGCATCAATACAATCATTATGAGCATTGTGTATCACGCCCGGCCGGATGAGGTCAAACTGGTTTTGATCGATCCGAAAGTAGTTGAGCTCAGCGTTTATAACGGAATCCCGCATCTGATCGTCCCCGTCGTGACCCAGCCGAAAAAAGCGGCCGCGGCTATGCAATGGGCAGTAGATGAAATGGAAAAGCGCTACGAACTTTTTTCCAAATTCCAAGTACGCGATATTACCTCGTATCGGGAGAAAGCCCGGCAGGATGCAATGGGGGAAATGGAGCCTCTGCCTTATATCGTTATTGTCATTGACGAATTGGCCGACTTGATGATGGTAGCGGCCCACGAAGTAGAAAACTATATCGCCCGTCTGGCCCAAATGGCCCGTGCATGCGGTATCCACCTGATTGTTGCCACACAAAGGCCTTCGGTGGATGTCATCACCGGGACGATCAAAGCGAACATTCCTTCGCGGATCAGTTTTCAGGTCAGTTCCCAGATTGATTCGCGCACCATATTGGACACCGGTGGGGCAGAAAAACTCCTTGGAAAAGGCGATATGCTTTTTTATCCGTCCGGTTTCAGCAAACCGCTCCGTGTCCAAGGAGCTTATATAACCGAAAAGGAAGTCGAAAACGTGGTAAACTGGCTGCGTGAATCACATCATGAGCAATATGATGCAGAAGTGGTAGAAACGATTGAAGAAAATGTTCAGCCTGCAGAGAATCCTGAGGACGGGGACCCGTTATTGACGGAAGCATTGGATATCATTATCGAGGAGGGGCAGGCGTCGGTGTCATTATTGCAGCGTAAAATGCGCGTGGGTTATGCCCGCGCCGGCCGGATGATCGACGAGTTGGAAGAGCGCGGCTATATCGGAAAACATGAAGGCAGCAAACCCCGAAAAGTACTCGTCAGCTATAATCCGATGAAGGAGGCCTATCATGAACCTGGCCAATAAACTAACCATAGCACGTGTCCTTCTCATTCCCGTGTTTATACTGGTTTACTATACAAGCGGAGTGGGATTCTGGGCGGCCTTGGTATTCGGTATTGCCACCATCACAGACACCCTGGACGGGTATATCGCCCGCTCGCGGAAACTGATTACCACTTTCGGCAAGTTTGCCGACCCCTTAGCGGACAAAATTTTGGTTACCTCTGCATTAATCCTTTTGGTCGGAAGCCGTATCATACCGGCCTGGGCGGTCATCCTGATTATTGCACGCGAGTTTATCGTAACCGGTTTTCGCATTTTGGCTGCATCGGAACGAATTACGATTGCTGCGTCCCCTTTGGGAAAACTGAAGACGATCACCCAGTTTGTGGCGATATTATTGTTATTGCTGGGGAACCCGTTCTTTGGTTCCTTTCCGATGGATCTGCTCATGTTTTACCTTTCGGTATTGCTGACGATTGTGTCGGGAGCCGATTATCTATTGCGCAATAAGCAGGTGCTGGATCTGTCCAATCTCTAATTGACACATTATGTTACATCCGCTACAATAAAAGAGAACGAATGTTCTATCAAGAAAGGTGGTGCTCTCGGGTGGAAAATGAAAAATCGGAAAAACTAAAAGCCTTACAGGCGGCATTTACAAAAATTGAAAAACAATACGGCAAAGGAGCGGTTATGAAACTGGGCGATGCTCCGGTTGCAGAGCTGGATGTCATTCCCACTGGATCGATTGCCTTGGATATTGCTTTGGGGGTAGGCGGCGTACCACGCGGCCGTATCATTGAAATATACGGACCGGAGTCATCAGGCAAAACGACCGTTGCTTTGCATATGGTCGCAGAAGCACAAAAATTAGGCGGTATTGCCGCTTTTATCGACGCAGAACACGCTTTGGACGCCACCTACGCCAAACGTCTCGGTGTAAACACGGACGAACTGGTTATTTCGCAGCCCGACACCGGTGAACAGGCCCTGGAGATTGCCGAGTCCCTGGTCCGGTCCAATGCGGTAGATATTATCGTTGTCGACTCGGTTGCCGCACTCGTTCCGCGTGCGGAGATCGAAGGCGAGATGGGTGACTCCCATGTCGGTTTGCAAGCCCGCCTTATGAGCCAGGCGCTCAGAAAACTGGCCGGCGCCATTAACCGCACGCATACCGTACTCATTTTCATTAATCAATTGCGAGAAAAAATCGGTATTATGTTCGGTAATCCCGAAACGACAACCGGTGGTCGTGCACTGCGCTTTTACTCCTCTGTCCGATTGGATATCCGTCGCGCTGACAGCATTAAAGAAGGGGATGCGATGATCGGAAACAAAACGCGTGTTAAAGTAGTTAAAAACAAAGTCGCACCGCCTTTCAAACAGGTGGAGTTTGATATCATGTACGGTCTTGGTATTTCCAAAGAAGGGAATCTCGTCGATGTAGGCGCCGATGCCGGAATAATCGACAAAGCCGGCGCCTGGTACAGCTATGGCGAAACAAGAATCGGACAGGGACGCGAACGGGCCAAAGAGTTCTTGCGGGAAAACCCGGAAATCCGCGATGAAATTGAGCAGAAAATCCGGGCGCACTACGGTTTGGGTGAAGCCACAGAAACCGCCGATGCCATACCGGAAGAAGTTGATCCCGAGCTGGATATCTGATGCGTCTGCTATTCTTAACAGACACGCATATACGTACCGCTTCCATGCGAAGCCGGCTGGATACGATTTTAGATACACTCGAAGAAAAGCTGCGCGAAGTAGCTGCGCAAGCGCGGGAATATCATGTCGATGCGGTGATTCACGGCGGCGATCTGTTTGACCGGCCGGATGTTTCGGTGCAAACCGTTGCGCGCTTTGCCACCCTACTGGCCGACTTTCCTGTGCCCATTTATGTCGTGGCGGGAAATCACGATATCTTTGCCCATAATCCCAAGACGCTCCCGCGTACCATGCTGGGTTTACTGTCGGCTCTGCATGTGATTCACCTGATTCCGGAAGAAGGCATGCTCTTAGAAAATGATTGCAAGGTGCAGCTGACGGCTGCGCCTTTTCGTTATGATATCGACCGGGGAGAACGAACCGCTTACTGCCCCCAACGTAACACTTTGGCCGACTGGCATATCCATGTAGTACACGGGATGCTTTTACCGAAACCCTTTATCGCGGATATCTCACATACGGTCATCGCCGATTTACCGAAGATAGAAGCGGATGTCGTTTTATCCGGACACTATCACAACGGTTATGATACGATCGAATCCAAAGGAACGTTGTTTGTGAATCCGGGGAGCCTTTTGCGCACCAGCAACAGTAAAATTGATATGCTCCGCACCCCGCAAACCGTTTTATTGTCCTTATCCAAAGAAATGACCCTTACACATTTGCCTTTGCGGTGTGCGAAGCCGGGAGAGGAAGTCCTGTCCCGCGCCGCCATCACGGAAATTGAAATGCGGCAGGAGAATTTAGAGCAGTTTAAGCTGCTGGTACGCGAACATGTCGATCTGGAACGCTACGATATCTTCCATATGCTGGAAGAAGTTTCCCAAAAAGAAGAATTTGAACCGGCCATTGTACAAGAAGCCATACGCCGGCTCGCGATGACGGAGGGGCTCTTTGATAAAGAAAATTAAAAAAGTGCAGATCCGGAATTTCCAGTCGCATGATGATTTAACCCTGGATATCGCCCCGATGCTGACTACCATTGTCGGACCGTCCGACGCCGGGAAGTCGGCCGTCATCCGCGCCATTCGCTGGGCGCTTTTTAATGAGCCCTCCGGTACGCAATACATGCGGGTGGGCACCGACAACACCTCTGTCCTGATTACCTTTACCGACGGCACAACCCTTTTGCGTGCGCGTAATAAGAGCGAGAATTACTATATACTGCAAGAAGCCGAAGGGGATCCTGTTCGCCTGGAGGGTTTCGGCGTGGCGGTTCCCCAGGAAATAAACGACTTTACCGGCATCCGGAAAGTAGAAGTCGGAGACAAAGACAGTCTGGCGGTCAATATTGCCGGTCAGCTGGAAGGGCCATTTCTATTGGGTGAAAAATCATCGGTTCGCGCCGAAGCCATCGGAAGACTGGCCGGTACCGACCGGATCGATACAGCCCATCGTACAACCAATGCAGATAAATTCTCCAATCAGAAGCGGATTGGGCAGTTAAAGCTCGACGCGGAAAAAATGCAGGAGCAACTCGGTGCATTCGCTTATCTGAAAGAGGAAGAAAAGACCATCGAACAGCTTACCGCATTGACCGATCGCATGCAGCAATTGCAGGACCGTTTGACACCGCTTATCGCATTGCAAAAGAAACAAAAGCACCACACAGAGCAAATGGAGATGACCCGTAAAAGAAAAGAGCAGTTTGCTTATCTGCAAAAGGCGAAAGATCTGTACACCCTGACTTTCGGGCATCAAGAACAGAAAACAAAACTCTCCGTCTGGAAGAAAGAACAGGACCGTTTACAAAAAGCCATACAAGAAACCCAACAGCGACTCCTGTCGCAAAATTTGTTTTTATCTTTTGTGGCAACGGAAAAACCCATCGCTAAAGGAGAAAATCTGCTCCGGGTACAAAAGTGGCATACAAGACAAAAGCGTTTAACTACCCAATTCAATCAGGCAAAGCGGCTCGCTTCACTACCGGTTGATGACGCGACGGCAATTTTTGCATCGGCGGGAAAAACCCACGACCGTTTAGACAAACTGCGACGCATACAAGAACAGTATCAGAACCGAAACGCACGCATCCAAAAAGGGCATACCTATTTACAGCGTCTGGAAGATACCGAAACAGCCGCCGAGTACTGGCAAGAGATACAGCAATCCCGGCAGCGCCTATTGCAAATGCAACACCTGCGCGAAAAAAACAGACTTCTTAACGAACAAATACAGACAACCCGTATGGCAAAACAACGATCGCTACAAGAGGTGCAAAAACATACCGACGCGTATATCCAAAAGCTGGCCGATGCAAAACAATGTCCGTATTGCCGGCAAACACTGGACAAAGACAGTCTGCAACACGTACGCGCGCATTTAGAGGGGGAAGAGCATGAATTACGAGAAGGACATTAAAATACTGAAAGAACGGATCGACCGCGCACAGATTGATAAAGTACGGGCAGAAACGCGTTTGGAACAATTGGAAAAAGAACGCGATGCCTTGCTTGCCGAGATGCAGGAGTATGGGATCAAACCGGAAGATTTGGACAAAGAGATCGCCCGGCTGGATAAAGAAGTCGGCGATCTGCTGCAAAAGGCGGCCGAACTGCTGCCTGAAGATGAATGACCACCCTGCAGTCGGTCCGGGCTTCGCTCGATCAGATGCGGATTCGTCATGCCACCGCAAAGGCAAGAAAAGAAACGATTGAAGCCTATTTGAAAGATACAAAAGAAGAAATCCGCTTATTGGAAGAAGAAAATGAAAAGCTGACAAAAGTCGCCCAGTTATTGCAACTGACGGCCGCTTTTTCCCGCGAACAGGCCAAAACCCATATGGAAGCGCTGGTCACCAGTTGTTTGCGAATTGTATTTTCTTCGGATATATCCTTCGCTATCGAGATGACAGAAGCCAATCGGCGCACGCATGCCCATTTTCTGATCCGGGACGAAATCGGCGGGGTAGCCACAACCTTTCCGCCCCAGGAGACGAGGGGAGGGGGGCTGGTGGATGTTGTTTCTCTTGCCTTGCGTATAAGCCTGCTTTTACGCTATCAGCCGCCCGTACGGGGCATCCTCTTACTGGACGAACCGGCTAAGCATTTAAGTGAAGAGTATATACACAATGTAGCGGAATTGTTACTGCAGGTTGCCGAAGAATTTTCCCTGCAAATCATACTGGTTACCCACAACCGGCACCTTGCCTATATGGGGGAAACCGTCTACGAAATTTCCCGCGACCGGGGTGTTTCCTCGGTACGCAAACTGGATGTCGGGCGGGAGTCAGGACAAAAAGATGCATGAGAACCGAATGGGAACCGAACGGCTCCCGAAACTGATTATGCTGATGTCCTTGCCGGCCATGTTTTCCATGCTGATCCAGTCCTTGTACAATGTCGTCGACTCCTATTATGTGTCGCAGTTGTCCGAGCAGGCTTTTCGTGCCGTCACGATCGCAATGCCCATGCAACAGTTGCTGATCGCTGTCGGTGTTGGAACAGCTGTGGGAGCAAATTCCTTCATTGCACGCAGTCTGGGTGAAAAAAATCAGCAGATGGCCAATCGAGCTGCTGTACACGGGTTTTTTCTATGCGGAGCAAATTGGCTGTTGTTTTTATGTATCGGTTTGTTTTTTGCCCCGTTTTTTTACGCGCAATTCACCGTGGATCCTCTTGTACAAACGCAAGGTATTTCCTATCTGCGAATTGTCTGCAGTCTGAGCGGCGGCAGTATTCTGCTGATTATGATAGAAAAAATCCTCCAGGCCACCGGCGATATGATCCGCCCGATGTTGATGCAATTGACCGGTGCCGTGATCAATATCGTTTTAGATCCGATTCTTATTTTCGGTCTGGGACCGTTTCCGGCCATGGGTGTAAGCGGAGCAGCCATCGCTACGGTGTTTTCCCAGTGGGCAGCCTGCGGTCTGGCACTTTTTCTTCTTTTCAGAGAGAATCACGGGGTAGACCTCACTCTGCGAAAGTTTCGACCGTCCAAAGAAATCCTGCACAAGATCTATCAAGTAGGACTGCCTTCCATCCTGATCATCTCCATCACCTCTTTTATGGTTATGACACTGAACAGCCTGCTTCGCAAAGTATCGGAACAGCTGATATCGGTGCTTGGTGTCTACTTCCGTTTGCAGTCCTTTGTTTTCATGCCGATCTTCGGGATGACACAGGGGCTCATGCCGATTATGGCCTATAATTACGGTGCAAAAAACCGGGCCCGGCTCATGGGCGCGTTGCGTATCGGTATTCTTGTATCGCTCTTGATCATGACCGGCGGTTTCTTTTTGTTCCAGACCCAGGCGGATGCATTATTGTTTTTGTTTAATGCAACCCCTCTAATGATGGAAATGGGGGTTCCTGCCTTGCGGATTATCTCTCTTGCTTTTTGGTTTGCCGGGGTCAATATCTGTCTCTCTACCTTTTTTCAGGCGCTGGGCCTGGGAAAACATTCCCTTTTATTATCCCTGTCCCGACAATATGTTTTTATCGTACCCTTAGTGGCCATTTTTCGGTTTATCAGTATTCCGCTCACTTGGCTTTCCTTTCTGATTGTTGAAACCATCAGCTTAGTTGTTGCCTATATACTGTTTCGCAGGGTACGGGCCGATTACTTATAGTTGTTTTGCAATAATAAAAGATTGTTAAGCCGATGATATCCTTTGTTGACAAACGATTGGATAACGCATAAAATGAAAGGGTAAAAGTAAAAGATCCTTTTACAATACAGAGCAACTTGACAATTTCATACGAAGGAGGTGCAATTGTGGTAATATATGTACTTCTTGGTATAGGAATCGGCCTGATTATCGGGTTAATGGCCGGTTACTTTCTTCGTAAAAACTCAAGCGAAAAGAAAATCGGTTCTGCCGAAACACTGGCACAAAACATCATCAATGATGCAAACCGGACGGCAGAAGCAAACAAACGAGAAATATTATTGGAAGCAAAAGACGAAATATTTCGCCTGAGAACCGAACAGGAAAGAGAGAACAAAGAGCGCAGAAATGAAGTGGCGCGCTTGGAAAAACGGGTTTTATCCAAAGAAGAATCCTTGGACAAAAAGTTCAACTCTCTGGAAAGAAAGGAAGATCAATTGCAGCAGCGCACCAATGCGATTGCTTCAGTTGAAGAGGAAATCGAAAGTTTATATCAAGAGCAAAAAAACGAATTACAACGTATTGCAGAATTAACACGAGACGAAGCCAAAGAACTGCTGCTCGATGAGGTTCGGAATGAAATCGAGCACGAACAGGCGCAGATTATCCGAAACGCCGATGCAAAAATGCGTGACGAGTCGGAAAAACGCGCCCGCGAGATTATTTCAACCGCCATCCAACGCTACGCCGCCGATCATGTCACAGAATCAACCGTGACGGTCGTAACGCTTCCCAATGAAGAGATGAAAGGGCGTATCATCGGGCGGGAAGGCCGAAACATTCGCGCACTGGAGACCATGACCGGTATCGATCTGATTATCGATGATACACCGGAAGCCGTAGTGCTTTCCAGCTTTGATCCGATTCGCAGGGAAGTCGCACGCATTGCATTGGAAAAGCTGATTACCGACGGCCGAATCCATCCGGCACGCATTGAGGAAATGGTTGGCAAAGCGCAACTGGAACTCGAGAGCATTGTCCGGGAAGCCGGCGAACAGGCTTGTGATGATGCCAATGTGCACGGACTACATCCGGAACTGGTAAAAACACTGGGCAGACTGAAATACCGCACCTCATATGGTCAAAACGTACTCAAGCATGCGGTGGAAGTATCCAATCTGGCCGGCATGATGGCAGCGGATTTAGGCGCTGATGTCAACATTGCCAAACGCGCCGGATTACTGCATGACCTGGGCAAAGCGATTGACCATGAAGTGGAAGGCCCGCATGTAGAATTGGGTGTAAACCTGGCCAAGAAATTTCGGGAAAACAAGGAAGTCCTGCATGCCATCGAAGCGCATCACGGCGATGTAGATACCACTACGATCGAAGCGGTACTGGTACAGGCAGCAGATGCCATATCGGCTGCACGCCCCGGCGCCCGCCGAGAAACCCTGGAGAATTACATCCACCGCCTGGAGAATCTGGAAGGCATTGCAAACCGTTTTGAAGGTATAGAAAAATCTTTTGCGATTCAAGCGGGGCGGGAACTTCGCATTATGGTCAAACCGGATCGCATTTCCGAAGACCAGATGGTTATTACTGCACGCGAAATTGCAAAAGCCATCGAAAACGAATTACAATACCCGGGTCAGATCAAAGTCCATGTGATTCGGGAAACAAGAACAACGGACTACGCAAAGTAAAAGATGGCAGCCGCCCGGCTTATCAGCTGGGCGGCTGTTTCTTTTTGTTATCTTATAAAGAATCGATTATAATCACAAGGAGGTGATTCGCATGTACGATCTGCATGTCCACTCGTATTATTCCGACGGGAAATTGTCACCCAGACGCATTGCCGAAGAAGCCAAAGCGCTCGGTTTGCACGGATTGGCCTTATCCGATCACGATACGATTGAAGGGCTGGAGCAAATGGACCATTACGGAAAAAAATGCGGCCTGGATATCATACCGGCTGTTGAATTCGGAACAACCTGGGAAACCGACGGAAATATGGTAGAAATTCACATCCTGGGCTATCTGATGGATACAAACGACGCTGAATTGCAAAATACCCTGAATGCGCTGACGAAAGCCCGCAGGGAACGCATCATAACCGTTGTTGATATTCTGCGCGATTTCGGTTTGGATATTTCAGCGGAGGAAGTCTTCGCCAAGAAAAAACGCGGTATCGTAGGACGGGGTCATGTTTCCCAGGTTCTGGTGGAAAAACAGTATGTACAAAATGCCGGGGAAGCCTTTGACCGCTTTTTAGGAGCCGGAAAATTTGCCTATGTGCCAAAAACCGTCTTGCAATACGATGAAATCATTCGCTTGATTCATAAAACCGGTGGCGTTGCGATTTGTGCGCATCCGAAAACCATGAAAAACGACGCCATACTGGAAGATTTACGCCGTGCGGATATCGACGGGATCGAAGTGATCAACGCAAAACATCAAATCCGAGATGTTCATCGCTATTTGTCTTATGTGCTCGAACATAAAGAGCTGATTGCCACCGCCGGATCCGATTGCCACGGAAGAACCCGAAAAAACGGCGCACTTTATCTTGGCCGTTATGCCAGTAACCATAAGACCATACAGGCGCTGCGAGAACGCGCCGCAGAAAGAAGGAGCCAGCAATGACAAAAAACCGATTATCCAAACGAGCCGCGACCTTGCAGCCATCGATGTCCTTGGCGATCTCTGCCAAGGCAGAAGAACTTCGGCGAAACGGGGTCGATGTCTTGAGTCTGAGTGTAGGAGAGCCGGATTTTGATACCCCGTCTCTGATCAAGGAAGCAGGGATCCGTGCCATCCAGGAAGGAAAAACAAAATATACGCGTGCACAAGGGACGGTGGAATTGCGGGAAGCCATTGCAAGACGCATAAAAAAAGATACCGGCGTCGACTATCCGATCGAACAGATCACGGTCGCCAACGGAGCCAAACACAGTATTATGAATGCACTGCTCGCGCTTTTAGACCCGGGGGACGAAGCGATCGTGCTCTCACCATATTGGGTCAGCTATCCCGAGATGATCCGCTTGTGCGAGGCAACGCCGGTGATCATCCATACAAAGGAAGAAAAAGGCTTTAAAGTCGACCGGCTAACGCTGGAGAAACACACCAGCGACAAAACCAAAGTTCTGATCCTCAACGCCCCGTCCAATCCTACAGGCAGTGACTATACAAAAGAAGAATTGCAGGCGATCACGGACTGGGCCGTAGAGCAAAATGTGTTTATCGTATCCGATGAGATCTACAGTAAATTATTATATGAAGGAACCCATTATAGCCCGGTTTCTTTTGGTCGTGAAGTTAATAACTTAACTATTTTGATAAACGGGGTATCCAAATCCTATGCCATGACCGGTTGGCGGATCGGTTATGCAGCCGGCCCTGCAGATATTATCAAAGCCATGAACGGCCTGCAAAGCCAGATGACATCCAACCCCAACTCGATTGCGCAGTTTGCCGGTACGGCGGCTTTAGATGCGGATGATGCGCTGTTTTTGCCAATGGTGCAAGCGTTTCGTGAACGGCGGGATTATTGTGTGACGCGGGTGAATCAGATACCCGGGATGCATTGCAATACGCCGGACGGGGCGTTTTATCTGTTTGTGAATGTGACGGAGATTTATGCGCAGAACGATACGGTGCGCGATTCTTTGCAGCTGGCGGCGTATTTGTTGGAGGAGGCGCAAGTGGCTGTCATACCGGGGATTGGTTTCGGGCAGGATGCGTATATCCGATTGTCCTTTGCCGCCGGAATGGAGACGCTGGAAGAGGCCTTAAACCGAATCGAAACAGCCGTAGTAAAACTCCTGAACCGCTAACAACACAAACCATCGCAAAGCGCTTATTCAAAAAGTCAAAGCAAGGCATGTCTTTATATGGGCAGGTATCAATAAACGCAACAGACGACGTCTCAGGACGTCGTTTTTTCTTTCAGATTTGTCCGTATAACATCCGAATCATTATCGCAGCCGATATTGACAGTGTTGCCTCCCTCATGCTATACTGTATTTAATTATTTCACAAAATTATTATTTTGTGAAATAAAATAAAAGAAAGGAAATGCACAGAATGACCCCTCCTCTGCTTGCCGACTTTCTGGATTACTTGCAAACCATCCGCGGTTCTTCGGAAAGCACAAGAAAAGAATATGGCTACGACCTCTCGCATATGCTGCGTTTCCTTCTGGCGAGAAAACAAAACATCAACGCAGACGAAAATCCCGAAGCACTCAACAAATGTACCGAACGTTTCCACCGCACGATTACTCTTCGCGATCTGCACGCATTTCTCGCCTATCTGGATCGGGAAAAACAAAATGCCGCATCATCCCGCACAAGAAAAATTTCGGCAATGCGCACATACTTTTCTTATCTGACCGACACGATTCAGATTCTGGACAAAAATCCCGCCGACGGTCTGGAGAGCCCCCGGCTGCAAAAAAGATACCCGGTGTATCTCACACTGGATGAAAGTAAACGATTACTCACACAAATCAATCAGACAAAAAACGACTTCCTCCGCACACGCGACTATGCAATGACTCTCTTGTTTCTGACCTGCGGCCTTCGCCTGTCTGAATTAGCGCAGATCGATATAGACGCCATAAAAGTCGACTCGTTGAATGTCATCGGAAAAGGAAACAAGGAGCGCACCATTTTTCTGACAAACAGTGTCTTGGAAGCGATACGGGACTGCAAAAAACACCGCCCCGAAACCGAGGATCCGGCTTTGTTTCTCAGCACGCATAAACAACGCATGACGAATCGCGCCATTCAGTACCGGATTGATAAACATCTGGCTGAAGCTGGCTTTGACACGAAATTGTACTCAACGCACAAATTAAGACACACCGCAGCTACTCTACTTTACAAACACGGAAAGGTCGATATCCGAACCCTGCAAGAGCTCCTGGGCCATGAAAGTATTGCGACCACCCAAATTTACACCCACACAGACGACGAGCAACTACGAGAAGCCATTGCAAAAAATCCGCTGGCTGATCTGTCATAAAAAGAAGCGATCCGAGGGGGAATCGGATCGCTTCTTTTTATGACAAATTTAAGGGAGTATCGGGATTAAAATGGTTTCACCCGGCATAAGCGGCTGATTGTGAAGATCATTGACGCGACTGATCATTGCTACATAGTTTCGGATATCGTGCCCTTCGGGATTGTACTCTTGCGCAATGTCCCACAGCGTGTCTCCTTTTTGTATCATGCGCGTAATTGTTTGCGTGAACTCCGCCTGCTCTTGCGGATGCAGGGTAAATCCCATGGTCAGTATGACAAGTAAAAGCAGCGCTATGATCGTCGTTTTTTGTATGCGTCGGATCCGTTTATAGGGTCGTCGTTTCATGGTATCCTCCTTCGAACATCAGTTCGGAACATTTGTTCTTTTGTATTCAGTATACAGAAACATATGTTCTTTGTCAACTCTGCTAAAATAAAAAAATCGGAACCATAGCGCCTGAGGTGCAATGAAATAGTGCTGCGCGCTGTGAAATAACTGCATGCATCGCTTCGCTTGCACGGGTTATCAAATAGACGAACGGGGACGCCCATGGGAGAGGTAGAATTGATAATAAAGAGGTACGGGTATGAAGGTGTGCGGTATTAGAATGTGGGTCGCGTTGTTTGGTGAACGTTTGGCGCGTGGCCGATATGGAACACGGCCACTACGATCGCCGCTACAAAATATCAATCCTTCCGC
>JAAYQA010000094.1 GCA_012519495.1 Tissierellia bacterium
AGAATGAAAGAGCAGGGCACACACGAAGAACTGATTGCACAACACGGCCTGTACTACGACATGTATCACGCCCAGTCCAACGGAACCAAAGGGGTCGCATAAAGAGAGGCTTTTGCGGCCTCTCTTTTACATAAAAAAACTGCACAAATGCGCAGTTATTTTACTTCTTCCATCATGCTTTTCACTTCTTCGGCGAAACGAACGGCGGCCATTAATTCGGCCTGATTGGGGCGTCCTTTGTCTTTACCGCCCTTGATTCGGTGGCTGGTGAGCCATTCCGGGAGAAAACTCGCACTTCCTTTGGCGTGAAAGTGACCGATCACGTGATAGTTTTTTTCTTCCAACCGCTTTTGTATGGCATCGTGGAACTTGTGGTTCTTAAAGGCACTGGTTGAAAACAGGATCACATGCCGCTGCCCTCCGTCGGGGAGATTCTCCACAAAATCCGTTATTTTGTCATGAAATTTCCAGCGATAAATCCCCGATCCGATTGCCAGCAGATCAAAGTCTGTAACATCGGGCAGGGTATCTGTCTGCAGGATTGGAACCAGCGTCCCGTTCAGAACGGGCGCGATGGCTTCGGCGATTTTTTCGGTGTTTCTATGGTGATACGATGCGTATACGACGGCTGTTTTCATAGGAACTCCTTTATATTTCCTTTCCGCAATGCGGGCAGTATTTGTGTGTAGTGTCCACCGGCTTTTTGCAGTGTTCGCATAAGACCGGCGGCTCGGATAAAAATTCCAGATTGGTTTCATTGATGGTGGCCGGTTCACCGTTTTCGATCGCGCGGCCTACTTCCGGGTCTAAGAGAAAGGTTTCCCCACAGCAACCGGCTACGGCCAGATATCTTTTTTTCCATTTGAAAACCGGGATAAAAAACAGCCGGAGTTCCGAGCGTTCCACATAGGGTGTCATGCGTGAAAATCTGCCGCATGCAGGGCAGATCATGGTTTGGCTCTCGCCGATTTCTTTAACGCGTGGTCCGGCGCCAATCAGCAGGAACATGGACACACCTCCCTATTTTATTGTCATTATTGTACCAAAAATTCGCGTCCTTTTCACCTTCTTGTTATACTTGTCGTAGATAAAACAAAAGAAAAGGCAGGAGAGAATATGCTTGGTACAGTGGTAAATACGGCGGTGGTCGTGATCGGCGCCCTCCTGGGCATGCTGTTTAAACGCGGCATCCCCGAACGGGTGGGAGACGCGGTAATCAAAGCCTTCGGTTTAATCACGCTTTATATCGGAATCAGTGGGGCATTCAAAGGAGAGAGCCCCTATGTCATGATCCTTTCTATCGCTTTGGGCACCATGGTGGGCGAATGGCTGGATCTGCAGAAAGGGATCGAACGCTTTGCCCAAACACTGGAAACCCGCTTTGCCAAAGAGGACGACAGCCGGATCGCGCAGGGCTTTATTTCCGCCACCCTCTTATTCTGCATGGGAGCCATGGCGATTGTCGGATCATTGGAAGGCGGTTTGCGCGGCGATCACACGCTGATCTTTACAAAATCCACGCTGGACTTTATCTCGGCCATGTTTTTGGCGGCGTCATTGGGAATCGGGGTTTTGTTTGCGGCGGGATCGGTGTTTGTGTATCAGGGCGCCATTGTTTTGCTGGCCGGCCTTGTAGCCCCTTTTCTGTCCGATCCGATCATCACAGAAATTTCTGCCGTCGGGTCGGTCCTTTTAATGGGGTTGGCATTTAATCTGCTGGGGGTGACCAAACTCCGCATAATGAACTATATCCCCGCGGTGCTTTTGCCGATTCTGCTGGTGCCGTTGTTTTCTTTGCTTATGTAAAAAGGGGGAGATTGTAAGATTTCTGTTACATTAAGAAGGCCTACTCCTTGTATAATGATTCTATAGAATGCGTACAGTCCGTATAGGCAGGTGGGTTTATATGAAAACGATGCATAAATGGCTATGGCTGATACTGCTGCTTTTTGCGCTGAGTGCTTGTTCGGCAGCAGGTGATGATACAAAAACGGAAAAAACAGAAACCATAACCGAAGCAGACAATACAGAGATAACCGAAGAAACAAGTGATACAGAAAAGAACGAACCGGAAACGGAAGAAGCTGTAACCGAACCGAAACCGGAAACGGCTGTGTCACACAAGGCAGTCGACTTTTTCTACAAGGACACGGATTGGAGAGCCTTTTATTCCGGAAAAGAAGCTGCTGCAGACGACTTCTCGATCATACCGCAGTATTCTGACGGCAATCGGCTGCAAATCGCCATTTGCGGCGACAATCCGTCCTGCGATATACAAGTCTGGGAGGTAGGAGACCAGTATGTCGCATGGACCGTATCGACCGAGGAAGCGTGGTTTCGCAAAAATCTCCTGCCTTTAGATGCATCCGATTACAACAACGGTCTGGATGATCCGCTGGTGTATCTGAAAGATCCGATCGAAGTCGGGCATCAATGGCAAAGCGGCCATTTGCACATGGAAATTGTAGAAGTACAGGAAAAGACACAAGAGCACGGTGCGCGCGTTGTAGTAGAAAACCAAACAGAAGATGAGGCGGTACGCGAGCGCTATACAATAGAAGAGGGGCGTTGGATCGTAAAAAAAGAAGTGATCCGCGGCGAAGACATAACTGTATCGGAATTAGACCGCTATGAAGCGGAGCCGCAAGTGTATCCGGTCAATCTGTACTATCCGAATTCTCTGGATACCGACGGCGACAGCTTCACCCAAGTATCGGTGCAGGCTCCGTTTCCTGTGAATGCGAGCAATCGGGAAATCCTGGCGGATCTGTACAAAAACCATGTGCCCGATGACGGAATCCCCGTCTTAAAGGCAGAGGATACGATCAACAGCCTCTATCTGAATCAGGACGGCAATGTGTATATTGACCTAAGCCGGTCCTTTGCCGATATGAACGCCGGTTCCTCGGGAGAGCCTCTCATTTTGAAGGCGATGGGCTTTACGGCCGCAGACCTCATGAAAGGAAAAGAAGGGGTTATACTCACTTTGGACAATCAGCTATATGAAGGTGGGCATGTTTCTTTTGAAAAGGGCCAGACGATCCCCGCCGTGCCGGGAGAACAGGATTATATCCGTACAATGGAAGAATAGAGCATAACAAAAGGCGCTTCCTTGCGAGCGCCTTTTGTCGTTTTTATTCGATTTCGATTCTTTTTTTCTTTTCGGCTTCTTCTATCTTGGGAATCCGGACTTCCAAAATGCCGTTTTCCAGTTTGGCCGTAGCTTTTTCCATATCGGCATCACGCAAGCAAACCGAGCGGCTCATAGAGCTGGTTTTTCTTTCCCGATGGATATAGTTTTCTTTTTCTTCGTCCTTCTGTTCCTCTCGGTTGACAGAAATGGTCAGCCGGTTTTCCACCAGATCCAGCGACACTTCTTCTTTTGCAATACCCGGCAGTTCAGCTTCAATCCCGTAAGCCTGATCGGTTTCCTTTACATCCAGCTTAAAGGTGTCCATCATCAGATTGCGGTCAAAGACTGAGCTGTCCCGGAAAAAGTCGTCTACCATATCGTATAGATTATTGAAACCGACCGTGCGCATGCGGTTGCGGTTTCTTTGCATAGGCATCATATTGTTCGTCATAATCGATCTCTCCTTTTATGCGTATTATGAGGTCTTTTCCCTCGTAGGATTATTATAACATCAGTGAAAGTCAAAGTCAAGGAAAGTCAAAATCTATTGAAATAAAAAAACCGCCGGCCGGCGGTTACAGGAAAACAAATTGGACAAGAAGCATATAGGTAATGGTGCCGGCGGCGATGCTTAGAAACATATGCCGTTTTTTTACATGAACGAGCACAACTACAGCGGCGGCAATCAGCTCCGGTGCGCCGAAGGGTGCCTGAAACGGATCGATTTCCCGCAGCGTATAAACAACCAAAAGCCCCATAATGGCAAACGGGAGTACTTTTCCCAAATAGACCAGTACATCCGGAAGCTTGCCTTTGGAGAACAGGACAAAGGGCAAAGCGCGCAGGGCGTAGGTAACAGCCGCGGCGATCAACAGCATTTTCCAGTAGGCCATAGGCTCAGCTCCTTCCTTCTATACTGCGGCGCAGGGCGAACAATACGAGGATCATCATTGCCATGGCGGGCAGGATAAAGGTGTTTCTGGAGAACAGCAATATACTTGCAATACTGACCAGAACCCCTACCATGGCCGGCCTTCTTTCTTTTGCACTCAGCCATTGTTCGGTGAAAATCGATATAAAAAGGGCCGCCATCACAAAATCGAGCCCCTTGGTATTAAACTGCACGATGGTACCGAAAATCGAACCGATCCAGGTAAAAACGATCCAGTACAGCTGATTGAGCAGTCCGATACCCAGATAAAAATAGCTCTCGTTAACACCGATCGGCGGGCGCGTAGCCGTCATTAAAGCAAAGGTTTCATCGGAGAGGGTATGTATCATATACGGTTTTAAGGGGCCCGAACGGTTGAACGGTTCCAAAAGCGGCAAACCGTAAAACAGCAAACGACCGTTGATCGAAATGGTTAGAAGGGCCAGACTGATGGCGGAGAGCGAGGTTCCCAGCAGGCCGATCAGCACGAATTGCATGGAACCCGCATAAACCAGAAAGGAGCTTAATGGCGCCATCCAATGGGGAAGACCCGCTTCAACCGACAACAACCCATAGGCTAAGCCTAAGAATGCGTAGCCGAACATGACGGGAAGCGTATAAGGGAAAGCTCTGCGAATGGCGTGTAGCATAAAAATCACTCCGATACGATTAGGAAAAGGAATCTTTC
>JAAYQA010000095.1 GCA_012519495.1 Tissierellia bacterium
CGCAGCCGGTTTATCCACGCACTCCGATGGGGGGATTGTATAGAGATGGATACGGAAGTATCTTGGGAAGATCAGAGGGGAGAAGGAAAAATTGTCCTACGAAATGAAAACAAACAAGGGGAAATCAGCTGCATTTGCCGGTTTCAGGTGGAATTACAATGAAACTTCTTCTGATTAACGCCAGTCCCCATGGCGAAAACAGCAAAACGCTGCTCTTAGCCAGGCGTTTTATCCGCGGACTGACACAAAACCCTGCCATTCCTTTGGAAAGGGATACGTTTCGCAGTTATCATTTACAAAGTATGAACATTCAGGAATGCAATGCGTGCCATTGTTGTTGGCAGGACGAAGAGAATTTTACCTGTCGGATCCAAGGGGATGATATGAATGAAATTCTGTCGGATTACCGCCGGGCAGACCTCGTCGTATGGAGCTTTCCCCTCATGTTCTATCATTTTCCTGCGGCGATGAAGCGCATGCAGGAGCGGCTGTTCGTTATGCTCTCGCCGGAACTTGTGCGCAATCAAGCGGGCTATACCGTGCGTCCGATCGGGGCGAAGTTTTTTTCTTCCCCAAACCGGCGCGAAGTCTTTATTTCCACCGCGGCTTTTCCCACCGTCGTACACAATTACGAAGGCGTACAGGCGGTTTTGCGCATGCTGTATGAAGACAGGGCCGATGAAATCTTCATGCCGCAAAGCACCTTGTTTAATCAGCCGATCATGAAACGAAAAATAGCCCGATACCTGGACCTGGTCGAGTCGGCCGGCGCAGTTTACAGTATGACAAACGGGATCGACGCCAGGCACCGCGCACGTCTGCAGGAACTTCTTTTGGACGAAGACTTCTACATACAAGAGTCCAATCGGCAAAATGAGAAAACGGTCGATTCTTTCTAAAACAAACGGCATGGGATGCGTATACATCCCATGCCGTTTACTGTAGACTAAGTCGTTCTTGTAGAGCCTCCCGCAGTTTGGATCGGAAAAATGGCTAAAGGAGAAAAAGGGTTTCTCCTTTAGCCGGCATTCGGAGTGAGCGGCAGAGCCTGTGGGCTAAGGCGGAAATTGCGCCACAGCCGCGTTCTTGTGGCACGCTTTTGCCACTGTCGCGGCTGTAATTTCCGCCGTGCCCCAACAGACTCCCGCGAACGGAGCTGTCGGCGGAGGAGATCCCTTTTTCGACCCCTATGCTCCGTTGGTTTGTCTTCGCGCGTGTCTCTTTTTTTCTACTTTTTGTTTCTTGCCGCATAATCCAGCGGGATAATGTGATCAAAGAGATCGGCTGCTTCGCGGATTTTTTCTTCCGAGCCGAGCACGCACAGATAATTTTTGTCCATAGCTTTCCGGAGCATGTCCGCATGCGCCTGCAGATCCTCCACCCGGGTATGGAGGGCTTCCTGCAGATACTTTTCCACCTGCGCATAATCGTAACCGGTGATATGGTACGACAGCGCGTGCAGGCCTTTGTCACGGGGGGACAGGGGCGGGTCAAAGCGGTTGATTGTGCCGATGATGGCATCTTCCAGTTCCCGCTGCGACAGCTGCAGATTCTCGGTTACATCGCCCAGTGTATTGTACACATCGATTGTTTTTTCCAGCTGCGGATCGCGATAGGAATAGGTGGAGAGCGTCCCGCGCGCCTGGATCGAGAGCCCGGCCCCGTAGGCGCCGCCTGTAGCGCGGATCTTCTGATGCAGATACTGTATGCTCAAAATGGCGGCCAGAACCGTGAGCGAACCCGAATACGGAACGCCTAAGTCACGCAGACTGGCGCCTTTGGATACGTACTGCACGCCCGCAGCGGACAAAAAGGCTTCTTTGTTTCGCTCTTTGCGTTCGTATTCCTGCGGTTCGGCCGGCAGCAACGGGATCTCCCGGATCAGCTCCTCCCAAACGGCGAATCCTTCGTGGAAGGTTTCTTTGTCGGTGGTTACATTGACAATCAAACCGTCCCGGCGGAGCAGCTTGGCATATACCTTTTGCCAGTTTTCCTTGTAGGCCGCTTTTTTCTCGTCAAAATGCGTCGTTATTTCCTGCAGGGTGAAGTAGCTGTCGAGCCCCGTGATTTCCTCACGCAGGGCGGCAGCTTTGCTGAAATAGGACATCACGCGGCTCATAACCACCGCGTGCCCGGACGAAATCAGGCTCATATCCATGGTGGAACGATCTTCCAAAAGCACTTCCTTCAGCCGCTTGTCATCCTCAAAGACACTTTCAAAGAGGATCTCCCGAACCATATCGATCGCTTCTTTTTGCCTGTCTGCAAAGAATTTCACCGATACGACCAGTTTGGGCAGCGGTTCAGCCGTGTCAAAGTCTTCAAAAATGCTGGGGACAATCGACAAACCGCCGGCTACGCGGTAGATCGCGTTGTATACGTCTTCATAACCGCGTTTTTTTGTGGCGACATCGCCCAGGAAAGAAGCCACATGCGACACATCCTGCAGTTCCTTTTGTGAAAGATGCGAAAGATCAAAAACCAGATCGGCATATACGATCCGGCCGGTGAACACATCGTTGTGTAGTACCGTGGCCTGTTCCACCTCCAGCGGACGGGAGTCGATCCGGTCCACTTTGGGGGAAAGGTCTGCCAGCGAAAGATGCGGGATCGTCTCTTTGTCTTCCGGTGTGTCGGCGGTGTCGCGGAAGGTATCCAGCCGCTCCCCGGCTTCCCGGAGGGCCTGTTTTTCTTCCTCTGTCATTTTGGCCAGGCGCGCGGCCAGTTCTTCTTTTACCGAGCGGTCTTTTTCATCAAAAAGGCCGGGCTTCGGCGTGGCAAGAATATCCACCCGATGGGGATTGTCCAGTATGCGTTCGCGGACGAATGATTGCAGGGCTCCTTTTGCCAGGCTCTCACGGAAGGTCTGAAACGGCGCTTCAAAGTCCAGCATTTCCAACGGATCCGCATCGTACAACGCGCTTCCGAGCACCTGAATAAAGCGAACCACACCCTTGGCTGAATGTCCGGGACCTTCAATCAATGCGAATTCGATTTTGTTTAACGCGGCATCCAAAAGCCCGCGGTCGATCCCTTTTTCTGCGATCTGTCGGAACACTTCTTCCACAATGCGGGAAAAATCGTCTTTTCGGGCGCGGTCGGTATTTTTTGCCAGTATGCCGAACACCCGGTGTATGCCGTCATTGTAGGGCGAGAGAAAGTCTTCTCCGATCCCTGCTTCCAGCAGCGCTTTTTTCAGCGGGGAGGCCGACGATTCGATCAGCACTTCCTGCAATAGCAGGCTCATGAAGGCTTCCTGCGGTTCGGTGGAACGGCCGATCAGCCAGCTTGTGCCCAGCCAGTCTTTGTTTTCCACCGTATCGGTGAGCGCCACATGATAGTCGAACGCGACCTCAACCGGTTTTTTAAAGGGTTTTTGTTCGGCAATGTCCGAATCGACGGCTAAATACGCATAGTCCTGCAAGAATTCCTGCGCATGCGCCAATTCTTTGTCCAGATCGCCGTCGCCGTAAAAGTACAGGATACTGTTGGACGGATGATAGTAGTTTTTGTGAAAAGCGAGAAACTCTTCGTAACGGAGATTCGGTATCTCGTAAGGATCGCCACCGGAATTGTGCCGGTAGATCGTGTCTTTCAAAAGCTCGGCATTCACACGATCCAGGATCTGCTCTTCCGCATCGGACATCGCCCCGCGCATTTCATTGTAGACGATGCCGTTATAAGAAAGGCCGTCCGCGTCGATGCGGCAGATCCAGCCTTCCTGGCGGAAGATTTCTTCTTTTTGATCCACCAGCGGATGAAAGACCGCATCCAGATACACATCCATCAGATTGTGATAGTCGGTTTCGTTGCGGCTGGCAATGGGGTAAATGGTTTTGTCGGAAAAGGTTATAGCATTTAAAAACGTCTGCAAAGATCCGCCGATTAAGTCCATAAAGGGTTCTTTGGTTCGGTACTTTTCGGATCCCGAAAGCACGCAGTGCTCCAGAATATGTGCCACGCCGGTGGAATCCGCCGGCGGTGTACGAAAGGCGATGCCGAATGCTTTGTTGTCGTCGTCGTTTTGTATCTTGATGGCCCGGGCCCGGGTGCGGTCATGCTGCAAGAGCAACACCGTGCTGTTGATCGACGGGATGTCCCGTACCTCTGTAACCGTAAAGCCGTGTTTTTTGTCTCCTTTGTTCATACTGCCTCCTCATTTGCTGTTCTCTTCATTATACCCTACGGACACCGGGCCGTTTCATGATATACTAAAGACGAAGAATGAATTTAAGGAGGCAAATATGGATCTGTTTACACAAATCAAAGACAAAGTCAAAGCAAAAAAACCCACCATTGTTTTTCCCGAAGGATTTGACGTCCGCGTAATGGGCGCGGCGGGCCGTCTGGCCAAAGAAGACATTATGAACGTCATCGTTTTGGGAAACACCGATGAAGTGAAAAAAGCGGCGGAAGAAACCGGCACAGACCTTTCTTCACTCACGCATTACGATCCCGCTACCTACGAAGAAACCGATGCACTGGCCGATGCCTTTGTCGAACGCAGAAAAGGGAAGATCGACAAAGAAGGCGCCTTGAAACTCCTGCAAGAGAATGTAAACTATCTGGGCACCATGTTAGTGTACACCGATCAGGCGGACGGTCTGGTATCCGGTGCAGCCCACGCAACCTCCGACACCGTGCGGCCGGCCCTGCAGATCATCAAGATGCAGCCGGGCTACGGAAAAACTTCCGGTGTCTTTATTATGTTAAAAGACGACGAGCAACTGGTGATGTCCGACTGTGCAATAACTATTGCCCCCGACGCCAATGACCTGGCAGAAAACGCCGTGCTCTCGGCCAAAACCGCCAAAGCATTCGGCATCGACCCCGTCATTGCGATGCTGAGCTTTTCGACCAAGGGATCCGCAGAATCCGAAGAAACGCTGAAAGTAGCCGAAGCCACCCGCCTTGCCAAAGAGAAAGATCCGGAGCTTGTAATCGACGGCGAACTGCAGTTTGATGCGGCGTATGTAGAATCGGTCGGCAAGTCCAAAGCGAAAGATTCGCCGGTTGCCGGTCGTGCCAATACCTTTGTCTTCCCGAGCCTGGAAGCCGGCAATATCGGCTATAAAATTGCCCAGCGCTTAGGCGGTTACGAAGCCATCGGCCCGATCCTGCAAGGTCTGAACAAGCCGGTCAACGATCTATCCCGCGGCTGTTCGGAAGAAGACGTATACAAACTCGCGCTGATCACAGCGGTACAATCGTTATAAGAAACAAAAAGAGCGGGAAATTCACCCGCTCTTTGTTGTAAAAAGGGGTAACTATACATAGAGTCCTGCGTCTTTATCGTTTGGAAGGAGGCCATTGGATGAAAAAAATCCTCATACTCTTTGTATTGGTTATACTGGTCGGCTGTACACCGACGGATACACCGGGTTCGGAAGCACCCGGTACCGAAAAGCCGGAAGGGATTCCCACAGAACCGGCAGCGGAAGATACGGTTGTAACGGAAGTAAAAGTGATGATGCCGGTGGATGTATTTAATCCCGGCGGGCTTTTGGCTGTGACGCTGGAACCGGAACACAGCACGCTGGTGGTGCTACCGGCCCGGGCAGTGGAAACCATGGAAGTAAAGCCGGGCGATGTCTTAGCGGTAACCCACGCCGGGATCTTTCTGGAATCCTATCCGTTGCAGTTCGGAAGCGTAAAAGAAGTGGAAAAAGTGCGGGAAGAACCGGATCAGTTCGGGCTGGTCATGACGGTATTTGATGCATTGGCCGAAGATTCCGCCCTGCTGTCGGGTATTGCTAAAATCGGTGTCGATTTATCCGAAGCGGACAATCTCACGGAAGCAGAAAAACGGGCGCTCCTGTGGCAATGGGAGAGTCAGAGGGAAGAGGAAATCCTGCCGGGAACATTCGATGAACTGGCAGAGCAGGGAGAAATCGACAAAGAGAATCTGGTATGGGAAGAGGGTGTCCTCTTTTCGTTTGCCGCGAATGCCGCCGATGCGGCAAAAAAAGAACTCACGTATGAAGCGCAAATGTGGCGCTCGGGTACGGGAGCGGTCGGGACGAAAAACGCGAAGGCCGTTTGGGAAAACGGCGCCTGGACGCGCACGGGCGGGGAACACTATGTTTCCAAACAATAAGTATGCATCCGCGTTTTGTGGCTCTTTACGAAATTCGGCAAAAATGATACACTAAGCGAGTATTCTCTGCACAGGCAACCGGACCTGTGCCGTAGACCATAGGGAGGTGAACAGAATATGAACAAATACGAAGGGGTGTTTATCTTTTTCCCGGATGTGGAAGAAGAAAAACGAAATCAAACTTTCGACAGAGTGAAGGCAATCATTGAAGCAGACGGTGCCATTGACGAGATCGATGATTGGGGTATTCGCAAACTCGCATACGAGATTGAAGACTACCGCGAAGGTTTCTACCGCATCGTTCGATTCTCGACAACGCCGAAAGCGTTGGCGGAAGCGGACCGGATTCTTCGCATTTCGGATCCCGTCATGCGCCACATGATGATTCGTTTAGAGGACGAATAGGAGGAAACCCATGAATAATGTCGTACTAATCGGAAGACTGACCAAAGACCCCGAGCTTCGCTATATTCCCTCAACGGGAAATGCAAATACCCGATTTACGCTCGCGGTGGACAAGCAGCTTTCCAGAGACAAAAAGCAGGAAATGGAGTCAAAAGGACAACCGACCGCGGATTTCATCAATATCGGCGTATGGGGAAAGCAGGCGGAAAACTGCGCCAATTATCTTGCCAAAGGCCGTCTCGTTGCCGTGCAGGGTCGTATTCAGACCAGCAGCTTCGACGGACAGGACGGACAACGCAAGTATTGGACCGAAGTAGTGGCCAGCAATGTCCAGTTTCTCGAATGGGGCGACGGCCCTCGTCAGGGCGGTCAGCAGCCGCGCCGCGACGAAGGCTACAATCCGGACGTAAACGTGGACCCGCCCATGGACGATCAGTTTGAAAGCGCCGGATCGGATCCGTTTCCGTTTTAAGTTAGATAAGGAGTAAAGGATCATGCAAAGAAGATACCGATCCCGCCGTAAGGTTTGCAGCTTTTGTGCAGACAAATCTTCGACGATCGATTATAAAGACACCAAGAAGTTAAGCAAATACATTACCGAGCGCGGCAAAATTTTGCCCCGACGCGTAACCGGCACCTGTTCCAAACATCAGCGCAAGCTGACAGCAGCGATCAAAATCGCACGCCAGGTAGCCCTGCTGCCCTATAGCGCAGACTAAGAAACGAATCCAAAGAACCGTAGACTCTGTAAAACCGGAGAATACGGTTCTTTTTGTATGCTTATATTAGTGCAAACTATCAATCGGAGGATTAATATACGGGCCGTACAGAGAAAACACCTTAAAAATGCTAATTATATTGCAAACGATTCGCCGCTGTGATAATACATTCTTATGCCAATACTGTGGCACAGTAAGAAACAAAGGAGGTTCCGTTTGGGACTCACATCGGCGATCGGCCCCGCACTGGGCGTTTTTGTCGTTATGCTGGGTCTGATGTCTGCGATCGGCGGACCGATCGCCTGGCAAAGACTCTCCATCATCGGCGCAGCTCCGACGGAGTTGACGGCGGCCACGATGGCGGCACAGGCGCAGGGCCTGGAGCTGGGCGGACAGGGCTACGGTTTGATCAACTTTGCCAACGCCCCCTGGGTTATGGCGTTAAACGGAAGTGCGTGGCTGTTGACGACGGGACTGTTTACCGACAAATTAGCCATTGCCACCAAAAAGATCTCCGGCGGGGATACACGCAAGCTGGCCATCATCGGCGGCGCGGCCATGTGTGGTGCTTTTGGTTATCTTTTCGGTAACGAACTGGCAAAAATCGTCAATCCGGACCCGCAGGTGAAAACCTATGCGGTGGCCGGTATCTGTGCTGTGGTGGCCATGTTTGTACTGGACCGCATTGCGCAGAAACATCCGAAGCTCAAAGAACACACGCTGGGGCTGGCCATGCTGCTTGGCATGTTTGGCGCGGTCGTGTTCAAACGAATCATGAATATATAAGGTGGATCATATGGATAATAATGTACGAACACAGGAGAACGGTTACACCGAAACCTTTACCAGACCCATTATCCGATGGGGACGGATTACCAATTTAGGCGCGATGTTTCTCTGCTTCCTGCCGCCTATCGCGATTGCGACCATATACAATACCATGCCCCCTCTGAAAGATATTCTGGCCGGTTGGGGTTTTATTTTCTCGATCTTCGGTATCTACGCGATCGTGGAACCGCTGTCGTATTTCCCCGTACTGGGCGTGCCGGGCACGTATATGTCTTTCTTATCGGGGAATATCGGAAATATGCGCGTGCCGGTCTCTGCGGTGGCCCAGGAAGTCATGGGTGTGCAGCAGGGTACGCAAAAAGCCGAGCTCGTATCCACACTGAGCATTGCGGGCTCGATTATCACGAATGTCGTGGTTACAACTATTGCAGCTATTGGCGGCGCAGCGCTGTTCAGTCTGTTTCCGCCGGTTATCATTGAAGCCTTTACGTATGTGGCTCCTGCGATCTTTGGTGCTATGTTTTCTATGAACGCGGTCAGACATCCGAAGCTGGGCGCTTTTGCCATTGCTTTGGTTTTGTTTATGATCCTTGTTATTAGAGTGCTTCCTTACGTACGTCATCATTCTGGTTGCCGTATTCGGTACAGTGGCTTTCGGTCTGCTGACAGAGAAGAAAGGGAAACAGAATTAGGAGGAAACGGTGAATACGGAACGTATTTTAGAAGTAGCCGAACGTTTGTCGGAACAAGTCATCGCCTGGAGAAGAGATCTCCATCAAATGCCGGAATTAGGCGTGGATCTCCCGAAGACGTCCGCCTATGTAATGAAACAGTTGGATGAAATGGGCGTGGAATACGAGTCGGGTGTCGGCTTGGAACACGCGATCGTAGCGGTTATAAAAGGAAAAGAAGAAGGCAAAACCGTTGCCCTGCGGGCCGATATGGACGCTTTGCCGGTAAAAGAAACCACCGGACTCGACTTTCAGTTTGCAGGCGACCGCATGCACGCCTGTGGACACGATGCGCATACCGCGCAGCTACTGGGTGCGGTCAAAGCGATCAAAGAGCTGGAAGGCGAATTTAAAGGCACGGTCAAATTCCTGTTCCAGCCGGCCGAAGAGATTTCCGCCGGGGCCGAGCCCATGGTGAAAGCCGGCGTTTTGAAAAACCCCGATGTGGATTATATCATCGGTTTGCATGACGGCAATATTTCGCCGGATATGGAACCCGGCCGTTTTGCCATCAGCACCGGCGCCATGATGGCCTGCCTGGACCGCTTTACCTTAAAAGTCATCGGCAAGGGTTCGCACGGCGCGTATCCGCATCAGTCGCACGATACCCTGGTGATTGCCAGCCTGATCGTTGTCGGCATACAGGAAATCATCGCGCGGGAAATCGACCCGGTGGAACCCGGTGTTATCACACTCGGGAAATTTCATGCCGGATCCACTTACAATGTCATTCCGGGAGAAGCCGAGATTGAAGGAACCCTGCGTGCCGTCACCCAGGAAACCCGCGACTATCTGGCAAAACGCATCGGCGAGGTTGCCGAAGGCATTGCAAAAACCTACAAGGCTACCGTCGAATACGACTATTTGGGCGGCGCGCCGCCGGTGATCAACGATCATGAAGTGGCGACCCGCGTCCACGACTCCATCGCCAAAGTGTTAGGCGAAGACCGCGTGGACTATATGGAACGCCCGGTCATGGGCGGGGAAGACTTTGCCTATTATCTGGAGCAGGTACCCGGCTGTTTTATCTTCATGTCGAATCCCCTGCCGATCGACGGAACCGTGTATCCGCACCACAATCCGAAGTTTGCCCTGAACGAAGCGAACTTCAAAGACGCCCTTGCGGCCTTTTTGCAAATCACCTTCGATCTGCTGGAAGCATAGCAACGGCAACACAAAAAAAGACGCCGCGGCTGCCGCACCCCTGTGCGCGCAGCCGCGGTTTTTTCGGTCGTATTTTCCATTCCCGTCCGCCTGCGTTATAATAGATAGGATAAGGAAAGGGGGTTTATGTATGCGGGACAAGCATTTACAAACGGTTTTGGCCGTGTTTGCATCCTTCGGTCTGTTGCTGGCCGGCTTTTTTGTGTTTCCGCCTGCGCTGGCCGCCTTTGCCATTCCTCTGGTGATGATTGCTCATGTGTACGGGCTAAAAACACTGGCGCCGGGCCTGGGAGTATTCTTTTTACTGATTCTCCTTCTTACAGACCTGGCAACCGCTGGCGTCGTCTTGCTGATTGCCCTGCTGTTTGCTACGGCGATCCCTTATGCGTTTCGCAAAAAATTCGATCCGTATCAAGCGGTACTCGCCCTGACGCTTTGTCTTTTGGTGATTATGGGGGCATTAAGTATTGCGCTGCACTATATAAACGATCTGGGTCTGTTGCAGGCCATGGAACTTACGCTCAGGGAAGTGATCGAGCGGCAGATCGAATTATTGGAAAGCGGCGGAATTTCATCGATCGAGATCCTGAATCTGGAATACAATCTGCGCCAGGCGCTGGATCTTATGATCCGGATTTTGCCGGCCATGCTGTTTGTCGTCAGCTTTTTTACCTCGCTTGTGCATTATCTGGGTTCGGCACGGCTTTTACGCTACCGGGGCTATGGTATAATTAATGCGGGAAACTTTAATCAATTTACGCTTCCATCCAATATCATTATCGGTGCGTTGGTGACCTTTGCGGGGTCGTGGCTTTTGAACCAAACCGGCTTTTTACACACCGAAACACTGAACACGAATTTAGTAGTTATTTTCTCCCTGCTGTTTTTGGTGCAGGGGCTGGCCGTCGCGGACTGCTTTTTAGCCAAGCGCCTGCGGCTGGTGACACGCATTGTGATTCCCTTGCTGCTGGTATTGTTTTTGCAGCTGGGCCCCCTGTATGTTCTTCTGGGCATACTGGATGTGCCATTGCAATTTAGAAAACGAATTACCTACAAAAGAGGAGACGAATGAAAAAACGCCCGATAGACATTCAATCGCTTGGGCCGCCGATGCTCATACCACTTGTTATCAGTATCGCCCTGGCATTTTACAATCAAATACTCGGCTTTTTGGGCTTTTTGCTGACGCTGTATCTGGCCTGGCACATACTGAACCAAAAAAGAAAAGACGACGAGAAGTTCGTGCGGTATGTGGAAAGTCTGGGGACAGACTTTGACGCCGCCGCCAAAAATGCGGTGTTCAGTATGCCCTTTGCCCTGGCGCTGACCGACGGCACAGGAAGACTTTTATGGTACAATACGCGCTTTGCAAAAATTGCCGAACAGGAAGATCTGCTGCGTAAAACCGTATCCGAAGCCATTCCCGGACTGGCAGTGCAGGGTCTGACAGAAGACGATCCGCCGATGGAAGTCGACCTGCGCGACGAAGGCTATATCTTTTATTTCACCTTGCAACGAAACGAAAAAACCGAAGAGGTGGAACGCATTCTGCTTTACGGTTTGGACTATACCGAAGAGCGCGCGCTGAAAAGAGCCTACCACAAGGAATCCCTCGTACTCGGTCTGGTTTTTTTGGACAATTACGATGAGATCCGCTCCGGCGCGGGAGAGGCGGAACGAAACATTATCTTTGCCAATATCGACAATCTCATCAGCCGTTACTTTGCAGACCACAACGGACTGGTGAGAAAATACGAATCCGACAAATATCTCGTCGTGCTCGATTATGCCGAAGCATCCCGCATTATTGATAAGCGTTTCGACCTGCTGGACAAGGTGAAAGGTGCATCGGAGGACAATGCCCTGCCGCCTTCCCTGAGTATCGGTCTGGGTCTGGACGGACAGACGCCGCTGGATGCCTACACAAGGGCCCGCACCGCAATGGATGTGGCCTTGGGCCGCGGCGGGGACCAGGCCGTTGTAAAAGGCGAAGCCGGCATGGACTTCTACGGCGGAAAGAACAAGGCCGTGGAAAAACGCACAAAAGTCAAATCCCGCGTCATTTCCCACGCGATGCAGCAGCTGATCGACCAGTCGGACCAGGTTTTTGTCATGGGACATAAAAATGCCGACATGGACAGCTACGGTTCCGCGATCGGGGTCCTGGCAGCCGTGCGAATGCGCGGTAAGAAAGGCTTTTTGGTGCTGGGGGAAATCAATCCCTCCATTGCGGAGATTGCCAAAGTATTTGAAAATGCCCCCGAAGAAGTGCGCCCGCACCGGATCGACGGACAGGAAGCGGTCGACCGCTTTACCAATCAGTCGCTTCTGGTCGTGGTGGATACACACCGGGCCAATTCCACGGAAGAACCGCGCCTTTTGCCCAAGGCAGGCCGCATTGTCCTTTTGGATCACCACCGACGGGGCGCCGACTATATACAGGATCCGACGCTTACGTATCTGGAACCGTATGCTTCTTCCACCAGCGAACTCGTAACCGAAATGCTGCAATACATGGACGATTCGCAGCAGCTGAGCAAGTTGGAAGCGGAAGCGCTGCTGGCGGGTATTATGGTAGATACAAAGAACTTTTACTATCAGACCGGCGTGCGTACCTTCGAGGCGGCATCGGTTCTGAAGCGGGCCGGCGCGGATTCCATGGCGGTCAAACGATTCTTTAAAGACGGCTTTGACACCTATCTGGCCCGGGCGGATGTTGTGAAAAACACCCGCATCCTGTCCGAGCATATCGCCATCGGGCGGCTGTACGGACAGTCCGAGGAGGCAACGCTCATCGCTGCACAGTCGGCCGATGAGCTGCTGGGTATACAAAGCATCGACGCATCGTTTGTGCTTTCGGAAATTGCCGGCGGCACGCATATCAGCGCCCGATCCCTGGGGGATATTTCCGTGCAGCTGATTCTGGAAAAACTCGGCGGCGGCGGGCACCAAACCAGTGCGGGCGTCCAGCTCCGATCCACGGATATGGACACCGCCGAAGAAAAACTGATTCAGGCGATTCAAGCCTATGAAATGGAGGAGACAAAAAAATGAAAGTAATTTTATTGGAAGCGGTACACGGCTTAGGCGAAGCCGGCGAACTCGTAAACGCAAAAAGCGGGTATGCAAGAAACTATCTGCTGCCGCGCGGACTGGCGCTGGAAGGCACAAAAGCCAATATTGAAGAATGGGAAGTGCGCGTAAAAGAAAAACAGGAGAACGAGGCAAAGGAAAAAGAAGAAGCGCTTGCCCTGAAAGAAAAGCTGGAAGAAACCAAGCTCGAACTTTCCGTAAAAGCCGGAGAAGGCGGACGCCTGTTCGGTTCCATTACGAGCCAGGATATTTGCGTGGCACTGCGCGACCAGGGTATTTTGGTCGACCGAAAGAAAATTGAACTGAAAAACCCGATTAAAGAAACCGGCACGCTTACCATACCCGTGCGCGTCTATCCCGAAGTGACGGCGGATCTCACCGTCAACGTCACCGAGGCGTAATACCGGTGGAAGAACGGGGCAGACAGCTCCCGCACGACTTTGAAGCGGAGCGCTCGGTCCTGGGAGCCATGGTACTGGATAAAGAAGCGCTCCATATCGGATTGGCGCGAATCGACGCCGACGATTTTTATATGCAGGCCTATGCCGATGTGTTTCGTGCCATCAGCCGGCTGTCGGCGGAAAATGTGCCGATCGACACGGTAACGCTGGCTAATACGCTGCGCAAAGAAGGCCTTTTGGACGCGGTGGGCGGGATCCCCGCCCTGATCGAACTGTCCGAATCGGTCGCATTAACCTCCAATGTGGAGGCGTATTGCGAAATCGTAAAAGAAAAATCCACACTCCGGCGCCTGATCCGGGCGTCGGAGACAACGGCCCGCCACGCTTTTGAAGCGGCAGAGCCCGTGATGGACATACTGGAAATCGCGGAGAAGGGCATATTTGAAATCACCTCGCAAAATCACAATAAGGGACTGATCCCCATACGGGAATCGCTGACCGATACGCTGGGACGGATTGAGGAACTCTCCAAATTCGACAATCAGCTCACGGGGCTCACGACCGGCTACACGGACTTGGATCGCATGCTGTCCGGCATGCAGAAGTCCGACTTTTTGCTGCTTGCAGCCCGGCCGTCCATGGGAAAAACCGCTCTGGGTTTAAACATTGCTTTTCATGCCGCCTTGCGCGACAAAGCCAAAGTGGCGATCTTTTCTCTGGAGATGAGCGCCAATCAGCTGAATCAGCGGATGATCTCTTTTGTATCGGGTGTGGAACTCTCCAAAATCATTTCCGGGCAGATTGAAAGCGCTGACGAATGGCTGAAAGTAGCGGATGCCGTAGCTCTGGCCGGCCAACTGGACTTATATATTGACGATACACCCGGAATCTCTCTGACGGAAATGCGCTCCAAATGCCGCCGCATGCAGATGGAACACGGACTCGATCTGATTGTGATCGACTACTTGCAGCTGATGACCGTGCAGTCGCGTTCGGAAAACCGCCAGCAGGAAATATCCCAGATATCGCGCGGCTTAAAAGCCCTGGCCAAAGAAATGAACTGCCCGGTTCTGTCTTTGGGACAATTGTCGCGTGCGCCGGAACAACGGACCGACCATCGCCCGATCATGAGCGACCTGCGTGAGTCCGGCGCGATCGAACAGGACGCCGATGTGATCCTCATGCTGTACCGGGACGAACAATACAACGAAGATACTGAAGACAGAGGCATTGCAGAGGTTCTTATCACCAAACACCGAAACGGTCCCACCGGGCGGGTCCGGCTGTATTTTCAGCACGAATGCACGCGTTTTCATACGATTGCACCGGGACCGGGGCAATGATCCAACGCACCCGGGCTTATCACGAGCGCATCACAACCGGGGATCTGTGTATCGTCCCTATGACCGAAGCCCATGCGCTGGCCATGAAAAACTGGGGCCGGCATCCATCGAGTCTGTATCGGGAGTATAATTATTGCGATATGACACAGGATGCGCTTCGCGTATGGTTTAAGGAAAGAAACAACCGGACAAACCGGTATTACAGTATTTTGCAGAACGGGAGTATGACAGGTTTTATCGGGCTGAAAGAAATTGCACCGCTGCGCCGGCGGTCGGTGCTGGGTTTTTCGGTCGATAAAAACAAAGAAGGGGAAGGCATCGGGGGAAGTGCCCTGCGCGCCTTTTTGCCGGTGTATTTTACGCAGATGGGTTTTGCCGTGATGGATCTGTACGTGTATGCGTACAATGAACGGGCCATCCGTCTGTACAAAAAGCTGGGATTTCATCTGGTGGATACCACGATGGATCTGTTTCGCAATCCGGCGAATTTCCCCGCAAAAAACGAAGAAGAACAATATGAAGACGCTTTCTACCGAATCGAAGAAGGCGTCTATGCAAAAGTGTATCAGATGCGCCTGCATGCGCGCGATGTCGGGAGGTGGCTATGAAATTTCTGCTGGAAGACTGGAAGATCGACCTGGGCGAAACGCCCGTGGAGAATATGTTTCTAAACAGCTATATGCCCATGGCACCCGGCGACGCCGTCAAGGCGTATCTTTTTGCGTACAAAATTGCCTATGAAAACGGCACGCTCACAGAAAACCTGTCCGATATCCTGCAGATCCCGAAGGATCGTCTTACCGAGATATGGGACTACTGGGAAGAGCGTGGCCTTGTGCAAAGGCAGGGCGAAACCGTGTGTTTCCGAAGTTTGCGCCAAATGTATTTAGGCGTAGAGACGCCCGACTACTACGCAAATCCCGAAGAACTGATCGAAGAGGCACAGGATACGGAAACCGCCATGATGATCGAACAGATCGAGTCGATCCTGACGGTGGAACTCAGACCCAATCAGACAGCGCGGCTCTTAACGACACTCGCCGACTATCCCATGGCAAAAGAAGTGGGGGTTATGAGTTTTTCCTATGCCTTTGATACGCTGAAAACCAAAGACTTTGACTATGCGCTGGGCGTGTGGCGCAAATGGTATATCGCCGGCGTTCGTACCATGGACGATCTGGAAAAGCATCTGATGAAAGAAAAAGAACGCACCGAGACGCGACGGCAAAACAAAAAACCGAAAACCACAAGCTTTACCACGCAGGGGCAGGGCCAGGATCGCTTGTCCGATGACGAGATGAAGGCACTGATCCAACGAAAAATGAAAAAACAAAGGCGGACCGAAGCATGAGCAGCCATCGCGTAGACTGGATTCTGACGACGCGCAGGCAGGCGGCTGAAGAAGCCGCCCGGCAGGTGGAGGAGAAACTGCTACAAAAGGACGCCTCATACAGGGAAGCATCCCGTGAACTGAAACAGACCGGGGCCAAACTCGCCCTGGCGCGGGTAGGCGGGGCCGACACCAAAGAGCTGGAAATGCGCATGCGCAAATGGGAAAAAATCAAGGCGGAGCGTCTGAGGAAAAACGGTCTGACCGAAGCGGATCTCTTGCCGCGCTACACCTGTCCGGTTTGCCGGGATACGGGCCGAAAGCCCGGCGGCGGCGACTGCGACTGCAAGAGGCAGCTTGCACTGGAGCAACTGTTTGAAGAAGACCCTTCCGCCAAAATGCTGAAAGAGGAAACTTTTGCCACCTTCGATCTGTCGTTGTTTCGCGATACCAAACAAGGCGAAGAACCGGAGTCGCCCCGTTCCATGATGCGCACCATGCGCAGGGAGGCATTGGCGTTTACCGAAAACTTTGCCAGGGAAGGAGACAGAAACTGGCTTTTGTACGGTCCGGTCGGCTCGGGCAAGTCGTTTTTGTGCCACGCTATCGCGCGCGACATGATGGACAAGGGGATCCCGGTGGTATACCAAACCGCATACGGGATGCAGGAGTTGTTTCAGTCGGTGCGCTTTGCCCAGGCAAAAGACCGGGCCGAACGCGAAGGAGCATTAAAACGCCTGATGGAAGCGGATCTTTTGGTGATTGATGACTTAGGCACAGAAACCGTACATTCGGTCAGTGTCGCGCATTTTTTTGAATTGTTGAACGACCGGCTGCTGGAGAAAAAAAGCACCATCATCTCCACCAATCTGGAACCGCCGGAGATCGAACGGATCTATTCGCCTCGTATTTTTTCCCGCCTGTTCGGGCAATACGAGATGTATAATATTTTCGGCGACGATCTCAGACTGCGTGTATAAGGAGGAACCCCATGGTTAAACGGATTTACATTACGCGCCGCGCGCCGTTTCAAACGGAAGCTGCGCAACTGAAAAAAGCATTGCAAACCCATTTCGGTATACAGGCCGACTGGACCCTGCGGGAAGGGTACGATCTCCGCCTGCAAACCGATGCGCAATATAAAGCCCTGGCAGAAAACATTCTTTTGGATCCGGTGACAGATACCTTGGAGACCGAGCTGCCGCAAGCCGCCTATACCCTGGCTGTCGAACAGGTGCCCGGCCAGTTTGATCAGCGCGCGGACGCGGTCAGCCATTGCCTGGGGATCGCCGCAGGCAATGACGACACCCAGGTGCGTACCTTCCGCGTGTATCAGACAGACAGCGCCTTGTCTGCAGAGGAAATCAGCCGGGTGGAATCGTATTTGATCAATCCCGTGGAAAACCGGAAGAAAAATCTGGACAAACTGGAATTCCCGGCTTATCCGACCGCGGATCCGGTAGCTACGGTAGAAGGCTTTATCGAAAAAGACGAAAACGAGCTGGCGGCCTTTTTGGAACAGGAAGGCTTTTTCATGTCATTAGGGGATCTGCTTTCCGTACACGATTATTTCAAAAACACCGAAAAGCGCGACCCCAGCGTAACCGAACTGCGCGTTTTGGATACCTACTGGTCGGACCACTGCCGTCACAGCACCTTTGAAACCGAACTCAAAGACATCCGCTTTGGCGAAGGCCCGTATAAAGAAGAACTGGAAACGGCTTTTGCTGCCTATATGGCCGACAGAAAAGAAGCCGGCCGGACGGAAAAACCCATCACCCTGATGGATATGGCCACGCTGTATGCACGGGTCACCCGGGCAAGAGGCGGGCTGGAAGATCAGGAGATCTCCGAAGAAATCAACGCGGCGGCCATTTTTGTGCAGGTGGAAAGAAACGGCGTAAAAGAGCCCTGGCTCCTGCAGTTTAAAAATGAAACCCACAATCACCCCACAGAGATCGAACCCTTCGGGGGCGCGTCCACCTGTGTGGGCGGTGCCATCCGCGACCCGCTGTCCGGCCGTGCCCATGTGTATCAGGCCATGCGCATTACCGGAGCCGGCGATATTACGGCCCCCTTGTCGGAAACCCTGCCGGGCAAACTCCCGCAGAGCGTTATTTCGAAAACCGCGGCCGAAGGCAATTCCTCTTACGGAAATGAGATCGGTCTGACCGCCACGTATACGGAAGAGATCTTCCACCCGGGCTATGTAGCCAAGCGCATGGAACTGGGCGCTGTGGTGGGCGCATCTCCGGCCGATCACGTGATCCGCGGCATTCCGGAACCGGGCGATGTCGTGCTTTTGATCGGCGGAAAAACCGGCCGCGACGGCGTGGGCGGTGCAACGGGTTCCAGCCAGGAACACACCGAAGACTCCGCCGAAGAATCCTCCTCGGAAGTACAAAAGGGCTGTGCCGCCGAAGAACGAAAAATCGTCCGACTGTATAAAAACAAAGAAGCCGCCCGGCTCATCAAGCGCTCCAACGACTTTGGTGCCGGCGGGGTGAGTGTGGCGATCGGAGAAATCGCCGACGGGGTAGCCATCAATCTGGACGCCGTGCCGGTCAAATACGAAGGCATGGACGGAACCGATATCGCCATCTCCGAATCACAGGAACGCATGGCTGTCGTGGTTGCCAAAGATGATGTGGACCGCTTTATCGCGCTGTGCGAGCAGGAGAATCTGGACACGGCGATTGTTGCGGAAGTAACCGAAGAAAAACGCGTGGTCATGCACTATCGCGGACAAAAGATTGTGGATATGGGACGCGAATTCCTGAACTCCGCCGGGGTCCGTGCATCGCAGGAAGCCCTGCTGGAAAAAGAAGACAAGGACTTTCCCGGCATTGCCATGGCCGATACCAAAGAAACGATCCTGCATAATCTGACCCTGCCGCAGAATGCATCGCAGCAGGGGATTGCCGAAATGTTTGATGCCACGGTCGGCCGTACAACCGTACTTTTACCCTATGGCGGCAAAACGCAGCGCACCCCGCAGGAAGCGTCGGTGCAGACGGTGCCGGTAGACGGCGGTACGAATACCGCCAGCGTGCTCACCTACGGCTTTGACCCGTATGTATCCGAATACGAACCCTTTGTCGGCGCACAGTATTCGGTGGTGGAAGCCTTGGCCAGACAGGTCGCCGTCGGCGCACCGTATAAAACGGCCCGCCTCAGCAATCAGGAATACTTTGAAAGACTGGGCGATCATCCGCACAAATGGGGCAAGGTCGTAAAAGCGCTCCTGGGTCTGTATACGGCGCAAAATGCGTTTGGAACCCCGTCCATCGGCGGAAAAGACAGCATGAGCGGCACCTTCCACCATATCGACGTACCGCCCACCTTAGTGACCTTTGCCGTTACGGTATCCGCCGCAGACAAAACGGTATCGGCGGAGCTGAAAGAAACGGGTAGCATACTGGCACTCCTGCCGCACCGCGGAAAAGAAGGCCGTCTGCCCGACTACGACGCCCTGCAAAAAGGATGGGACGCGGTGCTCGCATTGCGCGATGCCGGTCGTCTCTTGAGTGCTAAAACCGTAAAACGGGCCGATGCGGTCACCGCCCTGATCAAAATGGGACTGGGCAACGAGATCGGCTTTTCGGTGAATCTGAAGGACGTGGAAGAAGCTTTGCTGCCGGGTAGTCTGATCGTGGAAGTAAAAGAGGGCGATCTGCCGGAAGAGCTGATTGCCATTGGCCGCACCCAAGCGGGCCTTATGGAAATAAACGGGGCAGCGATCGACTTTACAGAAGCGCAAGAGGCGCTGGAGTCCCGCTATGCCGAACTGTTTCCCCTGCGGGCAGAGCATACGGAAAAAGAGATCTGCCAATACGAAACCCATGCACAGTCGCCGGTGAAAAAAGCCGCCGGGAAAAAACCGCATGTGCTCATCCCGCTGTTTTATTACACGCACAACGAATACGACTACAAAGAAGCCTTTGAAAAAGCCGGGGCCGAAGTGGAAACCTTCGTGCTGCGGACACAGGATGCAGCCATCACGGAAAACAGCCTGCGCGATCTGGCGGAAAAAATCGCAAACAGTCAGATCCTTGTGCTTACAGCCGGCGATGAACCCGATGCGGGCGGCAACTTTATTGCCACCGTGCTGCAAACAGATCCCGTACGAAAAGCGGTAGAAGCGCTCTTGCAAAAAGACGGCCTGCTGATCGGTACCGGAAGCGGCTTTAACGCCCTTTTGAAAACCGGTCTGCTGCCCTACGGCACTTACCGTACACCGGATGAAACGGCACCGACGCTGGTAACCAACGAGGTCGGGCGCTATGCTGCACGCATGGCCGAGGTGTCGGTTGTATCCAATGCATCGCCCTGGATGGCGGACTTTGCGCCGGGCACACGCTTCACACTGCCGATTGCCACCCGATTCGGCCGTCTGATTGCCCCCAAAGAAACCGCAGAAGCCCTGTTTGCAAACGGACAGATCGCCTGCGTATTTACAGAAGACAATCCGACCGGATCCGTTTGCGGCATCGAATCGCTCACCTCACCCTGCGGACACATTATCGGACGCATTGCGCACGCCGAACGCTGCGCGGACGGTTTGCTGCTGAATGCCGGCGTACCGTGCGGCCAGGATATTTTTGCCAAAGCAGTTTCGTACTTCGCGTAAAACTGCAAGCGAGTTGTTAAAGTATTAATCTTTTGATTTCATGTGTAGAATTGAATGCGACTGGGTATATGTATTTTGTACAAGAAATGCAAAGAGATTTACCTAAGTCGAAAATTGAAATCAAAGGAGGAAATGATGGGTATACTTTCATGGTTAATATTAGGCGGACTGGCCGGATGGCTGGCAAGCAAGGTAACAGGCAATGACCCGCGTATGGGTGTTGGTGCAAATATCATTGTCGGTATAATCGGTGCCTTCATCGGCGGATTCATTGCGAACAATCTGTTTAATGTATCCGGTGTTACGGAGTTCAGCCTCCAGAGTTTCTTGGTTGCATTCGGTGGATCCATCGTGCTTCTGCTGATTGTAAACGCAGTAACCGGAAAAAAATAAGCCATACAAATGCAAGCCCCGGGCCGTTGGTCCGGGGTTTTTTCCTGAGATCCTCTTTCAAATCTCTAACTTTGATTGAGTTCCCGCGCAGGTTTCCTTATAATAGAAGAGGAGAGTTCTTTGCCGCAGTCGCACAGACACCATAAAGCAGAAGGGAATCCGAATGAGCAACAGCAAACGTTCGCAAACTTCATTTGAACAAATCGGTCGCGACATACACCGGGCTGTTCGCGGAGCGATGCACGAAGTCGATAAAACCAAATTCAGAAAGAAGATATCAAACAATATGCCCCAAAAACCCGTGCGTAAAAATCCTTCCTGGCAGGAGTTTCAAACGTCGCAGGCCAAAAACGACGGTGTTTTACTGCGCACCGATGCCTATGGCGACCCGATCGCCCCGTTTAAGGGGAAATCGATCGGTTTGCAGATCATAGGCTATTTTGCCGGGCTGCCGCTGCTTTTAAGCTCCATATACAATACCCTGACTATGCTGTCCCATCCGATCGGGTCCTGGACGTTTTTCAGCAGCCTGATCACAAATCTGATCATCTTGTATCCGATTACGTATTTTGCCGTTAAAGCGGGGATCACAGGCGTAAAGCTGCACTATGCCCGCCAGCGTTTCTCCGGCTATTGGAAGGCCTTAAAAGAGCGTGGCTTTGCCAGTATCGAACGCATGGCAAAAGAAGTCGGTCGCAGCACGTACCAGGCGCGGCGGGAAATCCGCTTCATGGTGAAACAGGGGTTTTTTGACAAAGCCCATGTGGACCGGGAATACGATATGCTGGTCATCAACGAACCCAATTTTCTGGCCCATAAAAAAGCCGCCATGCTGGAGGCGCAAAAACCCGAAGCTTTGGATAAACCGCAAGAGGAAAAAGAACCGCTGCCTCCGCCTGCGCCGCAGGAAACCGCCAAAGCAATGATCGCAGAAGGCAAAGCCTATATCGAACAAATGGAAAAAATCCGCCGCGGGATCACCGATCGGCAAATGCAGCAGGATCTGGTACATCTGGAGCGCATTACCTATAATATTTTTACCTACATTGCCAAAAATCCGGAGAAACTCAACAAAATCCGGCGCTTTATGCAATACTATCTGCCGACCACGGTCAAGCTTGTGCAATCCTATGAAGAACTCGAAAAGCAGCCCGTGGCAGGTGCCAATATCCAAAGTTCCAAAGACAAGATCAAAGAATCAATGAAAACCATCAACACCGCCTTTGAACGGCTGTTGGACGAACTGTTTCAAAAAGATGCGCTGGATATTCACAGCGATCTGATTGCCATGGAAACCATGATGGCCCGCGACGGTCTGGGTGGTAAGGACTTTATCCGCATAAGAGAGGACGAGGAAGACGCGTATGGACAAGATGAACAAGAAGGAATTTGAACCCGAACTCACCCTGGAACCGGAACTCACCCTGGAACCGGATCTGGAAACCGAACTGCCCGTACCCACCCTGGAATCCGCGATCGAAGCCGACGCCAAACGCGAGTATGAACTGACACCGGAAGAACAGAAAATGGTCGATGAGTTTGCCAAAAAGATCGATCTGAAAAACTCCGGCATGATCCTGAAATACGGCGCCGGCACCCAAAAGAAAATTGCCGACTTTTCCCAGAGCGCCTTGGAATCCGTGCGGACCAAAGACATGGGAGAAGTAGGGGACATGCTCTCCGGCATCGTATCCGAATTAAGAAACTTCAACGAAGAAGACGACGGAGGCGGCGTGTTCGGCTTTTTCCGCAAACAGGGGAACAAACTGCAGAATATGCAGATCAAATACGACACAGCCGAAGCCAATGTCAATAAAATTGCCGATGTGCTGGAAGGCCATCAGGTGCAGCTGATCAAAGACTCCGCCATGCTGGACAAAATGTATGACATGAACATGATCTACTTTAAAGAGCTGAACATGTACGTACTGGCCGGCAAACAGAAGCTGGAGGAAGTCCGCCGGACCGAAATGCCCGTGCTTCTGGAAAAGGCAAACAAATCCGGTCTGCCGGAAGATGCGCAGGCCGTAAAAGATTTAGACAGCCTGTGCAGCCGCTTCGAGAAAAAGCTGCACGATCTGGAACTGACCCGCATGGTCGCCCTGCAAATGGCACCGCAGATCCGCCTGGTGCAAAACAACGACACCATCATGTCGGAAAAAATCCAGTCCACCCTGGTAAACACCATTCCTCTGTGGAAAAGCCAGATGCTTCTGGCCCTGGGCGTCAGCCACTCCATGGCTGCCGCCAAAGCCCAGAGAGAAGTCACCGACATGACCAATACCCTGCTCAGAAAGAACGCAGAAACGATTAAGCAGTCCACCATAGAAACCGCGCGCGAAACCGAACGCGGCATCGTGGATCTGGAAACGCTCCAGTCGACCAATCAGTCGCTGATCTCCACGCTGGATGAAGTGATGGCCATACAAAAAGAAGGACGCGAAAAACGCGCCATGGCCGAACGCGAGCTGGCCCGTATGGAAGGCGAGCTCAAACAAAAACTGCTTGATGTAAGCAATCGTTAAAATCGGAGGCCCTATGGATCTGAAAGCAAAAATTCGCGTCATCGACGATTTTCCCGAAAAAGGAATCAGCTTTAAAGACATCACCACCCTTTTGGCGGACAAAGAAGCCTATCCCTACGTCGTAGACCAATTTATCAATTATCTGAAAGACAAAAATGTAGACATGATTATGGGCCCCGAAGCCCGCGGCTTCCTCTTCGGCGCCGCCGTTGCCTATGGTTTGGGCATCGGCTTCGTACCCGTGCGAAAACCCGGCAAGCTGCCCGCCACCACCGCCAGAAACGACTACGATCTGGAATACGGCAAAGACGCCCTGGAAATCCACAAAGATGCCCTCTATCCCGGCATGCGCGTCGCCATCGTAGACGATCTCTTAGCCACCGGCGGCACCATGCGCGCCACGGCCGAACTCGCCGAAATGCAAGGCGCCAAAGTCGTCGCCCTGGGATTTCTCATCGAACTTTTAGACCTGAAAGGCAGAGACAAACTCGCAGGCTACGACATTTTGAGTCTGGTGAAATACGAACATTAAATTGATTTAGTTTAGAGACCCTCGTATTGATTTTTAATACGAGGGTTTTTTATGGCTCTACACTAAATGTTGGGGTGGGTAACCACCTCAGCATTTTTCTTTTGAAAAAGAATACACCTGTCTCAAAAACCTTTACAATTAAAGCACGACCAATAACAGAAAGGAATGAGACAAGTGCA